>JBEHXD010000018.1:0-23826 GCA_048498875.1 Verrucomicrobiota bacterium | reverse complement strand
GTTCCAACCGGGAAAGGCCCATGCGTTCGGTGTTTTCCTGGGGGACGAAGAGCAACGCATTGATCGCGAGCGGGGCATCGGCGCTGAAATGGAGACGCAGGCTTGGGTCCTCGTAGGCGTGGGCTTGGAACTTGTAGAATTCGCTGTATTCCTCTTCCTTGATCTCGTTTTTGCTGCGCAACCACAGGGCGGTGACGGTGTTGATGTGTTTGCCGTTCAGGTTGACCGGGAAAGAGACGAACGCGCTGTAGCGTTCGAGGATGCTTTTGATGCGGCCGTCCTCGGCGTATTCACCACAGTCGTCCTTCAGTTCGATGACAATTTTCGAACCGCGCGTGAGGCCTTCGGCTTCCTCCACCTCATAACTGCCGGAACCGTCGCTCGACCAAACGTGACCGGGTTCGTTGATTTTCCAAGAGCGCGAATAAACCTTTACGGACTTTGCGACCATGAACGCGGAGTAGAAACCGACGCCGAACTGGCCGATGAGATTGCTGTTCTTGGCGCCATTTTCACCCAGAGCCTTGAGGAACGCCTTGGAGCCGGAATGCGCGATTGTACCGAGATTTTTGACGAGCTCTTCGCGCGTCATGCCGATGCCGCTGTCCTGGATGGTCAGGGTCTTGGCCTTGTCATCCGTCGTCAGGTTGATTTCGAGCGTCAGCTTGTCGTCGGCGATCTCCTTTTCGGTCAACTGGGTGTGGCGCAACTTTTCCAGCGCGTCGGACGCATTCGAAACCAGTTCGCGCACAAAGATTTCCTTCTCCGTGTAGAGCGAGTGAATGACGATATCGAGCAACTGTTTAATCTCAGCCTGGAACTCGAATTTTTGCGGCGTAGCAGTGGACATAATTAGGTGGGTTGAACGAAAAGATAGAGGCCGTCGACGGTAGTGCATGCCCGCTAAAAATCAAGCGAGGCGTCGGGAGAAAAAGGAACGCATTCCACCTCCCAAATTGGGGTGAATGGCCCGTTCCAATCCACCATGGTTGCCTGGACTTGGGACAGCCCATTTACAACTCACATGGGCGGGATTGTCGCGTATTCATCCAACGGCCAAACCGTCTGCGGGGCTTTATACTTTACGGTCAGCTGGGCGTACAAATGAAGGCGTTCGGCCAATTCCTGGCGATAGTGATCGATGTTTCCGGAGGACAACGTGGAGGCGAAGGGCCGGTAAGCGATAACGTTGGCGTTTCCACAGAAAGGGCGACTCATGGCGAACCCCTTGGCCAAATCGTCCAGCAGCAAAAGCCTCACCACTTTTTCCGCCCCGTCCTCGATCTGAAGAAACGCGAGCAACCCCGGCGTGCGGACTGGCAGACGATGCGTGAAGGGCTGGAAAATATCCACGACGATAAATCCGGGCTCTTTGCTCAGTCGTTTCGGCACCTCGTTCGGTGGGTTGGTCATGCCTGCCTATTCTAAGCTCCACGGCGGGTGCGGACGTTTACGATTATCCACCTAATTTAAGGTGGTTTCGGCAAACGTGAATCTGAGGCCGGTCCCGTACCATCTCCCCGTGTTCATGCTGGCCCGTATGAACTGAACCCCGGCGCCCAATGAGGCGAAGTCGTGAAAGCGCCGGGGTTCCCTTTTGCTTCCCGTTACTTCAGCAGAATGTCGCCGGTTTCAGCATCCAGCAGCCAGGTGGAGAACGGGGGCGGCTCCAGGGAAATGGTTTTCCCGTTTTTCAGGTGAAGCGTCCTCGGGCCGCCGGTTTTGGTGTGGATCAGCAACAGCCCGGAATTGGCGTAGGTGAAATCATTGGCGTCGTTGTACACGTGACAGCCGGCTTCCTTGAAAAGGGAGCGGAAAAAATTGGAATCATGCAGGGGCAGCGTGGAATAGACGCTGGTGAATCCAGCGCCCGATTTTCGGGCGACCACCACCCGGTTGTCATCTGCCAATCGTGCCAGCGCGGTGGCGTCAGGATCGTCGATGACCGCCATCGGGCTTACGGGTTTTTCCAGCGAGTATTCCGTGCCGTCAGAAGTGATTTTAACCACGGGTTTGATTTTGGACTGGTAGGCTTCCAGTCTGAAACCGGTCACTTCGCTGACAAATCCCAGGCTGTTGCGATTCCCGTCCGTGTAGCCGGGAAGATAATTCCAGATCAGCGTGCGTCCCTCGCGGGCGACATTTTGCCGGATGAACGTTCGTTGTTTCTCCGTCAGCTTGTAGACGTTCATGAACATGACGGCGCGATAGCGGCGCAGGTCGGCTTTTTCCAAATCGAACAAATAGATCTGATCGCTGGAGGTCCCGGAGTGAAGGGCTTCCTCGAAGGATTGATCGATCAGGTTGTAGGAGACGGGTGTCCAGTGGTTGCTCACATAGAGGAAACTTTCCTGATCCCATACGTAGAGCACGTCAGCATCCGGCTCGTGGTTTTTGTCCAGCCGGCGATCGAAAAGATCCTTTTCTGCACGGATACTGCTCAGATAAACCGGATTGTCCCACCAGCCGAAGCTTTCGCGTGGGCCAAAATCATAGTACCAAAGTCCAATGCCGCGCATCAGCGGGTAGAGAGCGCTCCGTTGCATCACCGAGACGTAGTG
Organism: Verrucomicrobiota bacterium; assembly: GCA_048498875.1. Classification (GTDB taxonomy): domain Bacteria; phylum Verrucomicrobiota; class Verrucomicrobiia; order Opitutales; family Opitutaceae; genus Lacunisphaera. The sequence goes on along the minus strand of JBEHXD010000018.1, from coordinate 21,265 downwards.
GGGGTCGAATTTTCCGGAACTTCGCGCGGGATCGAGCGCGGTTTTGGTCTGTAAATTTCCGTTGTCCATCTCATCGAGCCAGAGTTTGCCGTGGAGCGCCGCGGATTCGATGACGCCGCGGGAATTGCCCGATCCTCCCGCATTCTGCGTGGCGCCCCAGTAGGATTGGGGGGCGGAAAGGTAATCAATGGTCGGGCAGTTCAGGATGCGCTCAATGGCCAGATGTCCACCGGCGGCCTGCCGCGCGAATGTCATGTGGAGGTAACCGTAGAACACGCCCACAATCAGCGGTCGCGGCCAGGTGTGCTTCACGATGCCGGTGAAGTATTCAATGTCCTCGGCGACGACCTCGTGCTGGGCGGTGAAATAATCGATGACGCGTTGTTCGCGCATCGGATCGCGAAAGTCGCCGTCGCCGGAAAAGTTGCGCTCGGCCAGATCGGGGATGGTCGCGTTTTCCAGAGTGAAACGATCAGATCGCCAGGAGCGCTGCAGAGCGGGGTCGTCTCCATATTTTCGTTTCAGCCAGATGCGGAACCAGGCGGTCATGGCATCGCTGGTATCGGGATCGTTCGCAATGAATCCCCAGTTGTGCCATTCGCCGTAGACTCCTCCGCTGACGTGCATGCCGATCACGGCATTTCCTTCGGGAGTGGCGGCGAGACGCCGGCAAAACTCCTCGAGTCGGGCGCCGGCTTCACGCCGCCATTTCAGGGAGGCGAGGCTGGCGCGCAACGGTCGGTCGACGTCACCGTCCTCGTTGTTGAAGGGCGGCCCGTAGGTGCGCTCGTCCACCGGTCCATTGGCGAAGGTCACACACTCGGCGCGGTTGGCCTCGTTCCACCAAAACGGGGCGTTGACGTGAATTCGCACCACGACTCCGGCGTTCGGGGAAACATCCAATAGTCCGCGGATCTGTCGCCGGGCTTTGTCAAGGTCGAGCTCAGCTACGTTTTGATGCCAGATGTCCTCGAAGTACAAATCGAGTTGAAACAAACGAAACCCCAGGTCGGAAAAATTCTTCAGGTTCCGTTGCGGCACTTCCTCCCAACTCCAGCGGGCTCCGAAGGCATGGGTGAGGGCATAAAAATCCGGCGTCACCGGCTGATGATCGACGAACAAGGTCGGCTTGCCCCGGTAGGGCTTTACCTCGGCCGATTTGGGCGCCTGCGCCATGGCCGACGCAAAACCGACCAGGCCCAGAAAGCAGGCGATCGCGATTTTCTTCATCGGAACAGACACGTCCCCACCGTTAGTGGTGTGCGGCGGGGTACAAGGCTATTTCGACGGCCAACGGGATTGCAGACTAGGGTTGGAAATAAGTCAGTGGCACCAACTGCACGGGACCCAGGAGGCCGGACGGCTGCAACGGCCAGTTGGAAGCGTCGAACGGTTTATAGAAAATGTTCACGAAGTTGATTTCGTGGAATTTCTTCCATTCGACTTTGCGCTGATCGAGGTCGCGAATGCGATTGGCGGCGAGATTGGTGACTTCAAGCGCGAGGATGTTTTTGCCCGGCTTGAGGAAAGTGCCGATCTTCGTGCGCGCGGGCAGTGACCAGATCAAATCGGTTTCCACGCCGTTGACGAACACGCGGGCCGTTTCCCGCACGTCGCCCAGATCCAGCAGCCAGTCGTCGGCTTTGACGCCGGCGGGCAGAGTGAGTTCGGTTTCATAGCGGGCAGTGCCGGCGAAACGTTCCCACTCGCCGCCCTGGGTTGTCCACGAAACCAGCTCTTTGCTTACGAACGGCGGCGGCAATTCGGGGCCGCCGCGCAGCGCCGTGACATGCCATTCATTGGCGGGCACGGACGGTGTGCCGCCGTGTGCGTAGTGAACAGGGGCCCCGGCGGCCTTATGTTGCGTGAAGGTCTTGATGAAAAACGTCTCGCCGGGCGCGAGTTGAAGATAGACCTCGGCCGCGCCACCGTGCTGGCGGACCTTCGCCACGCCGGCACCGCCGCGTCGTGGATTCATTTGCACGGCAGACTGGGCGGGACGGTTCAACGGCGCCCAGCCGTCGAAAACGTTCCCCGTGAGATTGGCTAAAAAGTAAACATAACCGGTTTCCGTGCGGCGGCGGATAAATTGCAGTCCGGCATCGGCCAGCGGTTCACGTGAAACTTTGGCGGTCGCAAGCAATGCCGCGAGGTCCGATCCGACGATCAGGCGGCCCGCGCCGAACTGGGCGGTCCGCAAACCGGATTTGGCCGGTTCGCTCCATTTCAGTTTTGCCAGCGCGGCTTTGAATTTCTCCCGGCGTTCCCCGAGTTTGCCAAATCCAGGAACGTCGGCGGGCAAAGAATCCTTGAACAGAATCGTGGCGCCGGTGTTCGCGAGTTCGAGCAAATGCTGCAAGGTTTCCAGCGGCATGTGGTCCGTGGCCGGCACCAGCACTGCCTGGTAGTTTCGGTGATCGAGACCCTGGGACGCTGGCCGCACCGCAATGGAACCAGTCTTTTCGGACGTGGACTGCGCCAGCTGCGCATCTGAAATCAGGTCGTAGGCATAACCCTTGTGCCCCAACTCCAGCATGAGTTGTCCGCAGGGAGTAGTTTCCAGCCAGCTGGCGTGGACCGTAAGCTGGATTTGCTGGCCCTCGGGATTGTGCCAGAGGTCATCCACGGGCCAGTACAGGAGAAGGTCGTTGTCCGGTACACCCGCCTGCAGCAGCGATTGGGCGCGGGCGATGTAGGCATTCAAGCCGTCGCCAAGGTCGCGCCAGAGGGGATTGCGGGTGTTGAACTGCGACGACGCATAAAACAACCAGCCCGGCCACGGCGCATCTTCCGGCGAGTAGGCGTTGCCATGATAATAAACATGGTTGATGCCCGCGAGAAAGAGCTCATCGAGTTCCGGTTTGATCTCAGAGGGCGCCTCGTGGAAATGCTCGCGGATCCAGGTGAAGGTTTCCGATGAAGCCAGTGGCTTCCCGGTGACGTGAGCGGCAGAGGAGGCAAAATGGTGAATGATGGGCGGGTGCCCGGGGCGGCCGATTTCCGCTGCCTCCCGGCGAAATCCGGGAATCGGAAACGGAATTGAGCCGAAGATTTCGGTTTCCGGGATGTCGGCCACGGCATACAGATCGAGCAGATTGCCGGGCGACCCATGCGCCTGGTTGCGGGCGGTTTCGCCGAGGGAGTGCGCCCAATCCACCCAAGTGCGCACGTAGTCGAGATGAAGTGCTCCGAGCGTGGTGCGGTAGTCGGCCTTGACCCGCGCGACCGTATCCGGATTACCGATGCCGCTCAACTCGGCCGCGTGATCGCGCAGGTCGTAACCGTGGAGCGAAAGAAACTTCTCCGGCACCTCCTTGGCCCAGTTGGCCTGATATTCGAAGGAGTCGTGAAACTGACCGGCGATGGTTCCCTTCGGCAGCTGGCCGAGCGCCGTGGTGAAGGGCGCGAGGTAATGGGTCATCGCGGTTACCGAATAGGGGTTCAGCACCAGACCTTCACCGCCGGGAGCGGACCGCTTGACCTTGAAATTCGTCGGTACCGGCGAAATTTTTCCATCCGCACCAAAAGCGAGTTTAAGCTCCTCATCCTGGGCCCCGATTTGCGCGCCGCCGAAAGGCCAGCCGGTGCCTGTCGCCATGTCGACGCCCATGCCGAGTCGTTTGGCCTCCGCGCCCACGTGCGTGAGCATGTCGAGATATTTGGGCGAGAGAAACGGAATGAAGCGTTCCTCGTACCCTTTGGCACCGTAGATGGGAGTGATTTCCACACCGCCGAAACCCGCGGCCGACATCGCCTCCATTTCCCTTGTGAGATTCGGTTTGTCCACCGCGCTGCCGAGCCACCACCAGCGGGTCCAGGGCTTGTTTTCCCGGGTGAGTGCCGGCCAGGCGAGATCAGGGGAGGGCGACTCGGCTGCTTTCAGATTAAGAGAAACGACCAGGCTCAACACCAGTACGGGCAACGTGCGCGTGATTTTCATGGGGGTTTTCCGAACGTAGAGGGAGGAGTCGAGGCGGCAACGGGTGCAGCCTCGGACAGTACGAGCAAAGAGACGCGGTGATCTCCTGAAAAACGAAAACAACCCGGACGAAATCCGCGTCGTCAGGATTGGGTCTGCAGCACCGCGCGAATCGGCGAACCGTCGCCGCCTTTGATGCGCAGGGGCAGGGCGATCAGCTGGTATACGCCAGGCGCGGCATTGCGCAGGTCGAGGTTTTCGAGGATGAACAAACCGGCGCGATCGATCACATGATGCATGGGCATGCCCGAGCTGGTGAGCGTGTCGACCGAGGGTACATCCAATCCGATCAGCCGGACGCCGCGCTCGACGAGCCAGGCCGGAGTCGACTGGTCCAGCATCGGCCATTCCGTCGGAAATTTGCTCATGTCGGTCCACGTATCGCTGCGGAAAAGAACCCGCGGGGTGCCCGTGAAATCGACATTTGCCAGCAGCGCGGGCGTGATCAGCGAATGCGATCTGATGTCGACCACCCGGGCCGGCCCGACAAAAAGATCCAGCGGCATTTCATCAATTTTAAGCCCCGTTTCGTTGTAGTGATAGGCCGCATCCGCGTGCGTTCCGGCGTGTACGCCCATCACCAGCCGGCCGACGTTGGCATCGGATCCCCGGGCTTTGCTGGCTGAAAACGAAAATTCCACTTTGCTGTCCCCGGGCCAGACCGGCATGCCGGTGGAGATGGGACGGCTGATATCGATGAGTTTCATGAGGGAGTGCAGGGCATTCGCGGAATGCGAGTGCGAGTCCTACGTGTGGCCATGGGAGTTGTCGAGCCGTCAGGGTGGACTGCCCGGAGTTTTGGCCCGCTAATGGAATTCATACAAAGGACGAATTCTAGTTGGTGTATGCCGGCTGATCGTCGGCATGGCTTGGGTGGGAGAGCCAGCTGATCGCAGGCTGGGGTCGAAATATCTCTCGAATTTCAACTCCGGTCCGTGATCAACGAACCCTCTGACCCAAACCCGAAGGAGATTTGTCGCAGGGCACTTTGGAGGTTTCGCTGCTTTCTTTTGGCGAAACCATTCGTGGGCAGAAACTCCGAAGCTTGGTCCATCCGCCTTCCCGCTCCCAGCATTGACACGTGCCATTTCTTGGGTCACGTGTCTGGTCGATGAATCGTTTTGCCGCCTATTTTTACTTTAGCTTTGCGGGTTATTTTACCCCGCAAACCGTGGGCGGCTATTCTACAAACAAACTCTGATTTAACTGGAGTTCACTTTGCCAAAGAAGCCGCCCTTTCCCGGGCGGCTTTTTTATTTTCCGCCGCCAAACCTTTCCGACCGAATTAAAATTCAATCCCTGTCCCGCCATGATCGTTCCGAAAAGCAATCGCCTCACTCCCGCAGAGCTCGCCGAAATCACCGCCATCGTCACCGAATTTGGCTGCCGCCTCCAGCCGATCGTGGGTGCCGTGCGCACGATCTATGCGATCGTCGGCGACGAGCGGCATGAGCTGATGATCAACCGCATCGAGGGCCTTTCGTATGTCGACCGGGTGGATACGATCCAGTCGCCGCACAAACTCATGGATATCAAATCCGATCTCGCGAGCCACCGGGTGAAGGTCGGCCCTCTCACGTTGGGCGAGGATTTGGTCGTGATGGCCGGGCTGTGCACGATCGATCCGAAAAATCCGAACTATTTCTACGAGACGGCCCACGCGGTGAAGGAAGCCGGGGCGCACGCGCTGCGTGGCGGCGTCTGGAAACCGCGCACCAATCCCTACGCCTTTCAGGGCGACCGGCGTTCGCTCGACATCCTCATGGAAGGATCGCGTCGCACCGGGTTGCCGGTCGACACCGAGGTGATGGACGAGGAGCAGCTGCGTCTCGCGCTGGACGCAGGCGTCCACATTCTCCAGGTGGGCGCCCGCAACGCGCTGAATTATTCGTTGCTCCGGCAGATCGGCAAGGCGATCGCGGATAAGCCGGTTTCGGTCCTCTTGAAGCGCGGCATGCATCTCGGGACGTTGAACGAGTTCATCTCCGCGGCGGAATACATTGTGAACTTCGGCAACCCGAACGTTATCCTCTGCCCGCGTGGCACCCAGCCGGCACTCGATGGCTACCGCAATCATCCGGACGAATCCATCACCCCGCTGCTCAAGGAGCGCACCTGGGCACCGGTGGTCGTCGATCCGTCGCACTCGGTGGGGAAAGCCGCCTACGTCCCGGCGTGCGCTCTGGCCGCAGTGGCCTACGGTGCCGACGGCCTGTGCATCGAGGCTCACGTCAGCCCGAGCCATGGGCTGGGGGACGACCCCAAGCAGGCGATCACCCCCCAGGTGCTTGCAGGATTGATTATTCAGGCCAAGGCCGTCCATGCTCTGCGCCGGTCCCCAACTCCCGCCACCGTCTCATGAAACAGAAACTCACCAAAATCCGCAACCGCATCGACGCCCTCGACCGGGAGGTCGTCAAACTGCTCAATGCCCGCCTCAAATGCGCGCAGGAGATCGGTGAACTGAAACGGGGCCTCAAGAGCCGCATCTATGTGGCCGAACGCGAAGCCGACGTGCTGCGCCGCGTGCAGGCCGCCAATTCCGGTCCCCTGAAGGCGGCGGCGTTGCAGGCGATCTACCGCGAGATCATGTCGGCGGCCATTGCACTGGAAAAACCACTGCTCATCGCGTACCTCGGGCCTGAGGCGACGAATACCCACCAGGCTGCGTTGAGAAAATTCGGCTCGAGCGTCGATTATCGCCCGATGCCGACGATCGCGGACATTTTCACCGCCGTCGAAAAGGGCGAGGCCGACTATGGCGTGGTGCCGGTGGAAAATTCCACGGAGGGCTCCGTGCGCGATTCGCTCGACCTGTTTGTCGAGACGCCGCTCAAGATTGTCGCGGAGATTCACCAGGATATCGATCACACGCTGCTCTCCAACGAGCCGCTGGCGAAGATCAAAAAGGTTTATTCGAAGGACCAGGCGCTCGCGCAGTGCCGTCGCTGGCTCCAGCGTCATCTGCCTCATGCGCAACTGGTCGACGTCGACAGTACCGCGCTCGGTGTGCAGATTGCCGCGAAAGAGAAGGGCGCCGCGGCGATCGCTCCGCGCCTGGCCGGCGAGCGCTACGGCGTCGCAGTCGCGGCGAGTCACATTCAGGATTTGAAGAACAACACGTCGCGCTTTGTGTTTCTCGGACGCGAGGCTTCGGGCTCGGCGGGCAGTGGCAACGACAAGACGAGCCTGCTCGTTTCGCTGCACCACGAACCCGGCGCGTTGTTGCATGCGCTCGCTCCCTTCAATCGGCGGAAACTGAATCTCACCCGCATCGAGTCGCGCCCGAGCAAGCTGAAGCCGTGGGACTATATCTTCTTCCTCGACGTGACCGGCCACTATGAAGACCCGGCGATGCAGGCGGCGCTCAAGGAGCTCAGCCGCAAATGCCCGCTCGTGAAGTGGCTCGGCAGCTATCCGGTGGCGAAGAAGTAAGCGCCGGTGGCGTGGGAGCGGCTTGATGCCGCGATGGATTAATTTGCCGCGATCGTCTCGTGGCATCAAGCCGCTCCTCCATTCGAATTCCCCGTCACTTGTTCGTCGCAATGCGGCGTGAATTTTGTCTCGGCAAAACCGGGCGTTTTTCGTTTCCTGTGAGCCGTGGCTGCGCTGAAAATTCTCTTTATCACTCCCGAGGTGGAGCCTTTCGTGAAAGTGGGCGGGCTCGCCGATATGGTGGGCGCGCTGCCCAAGGATCTCGCCCGGCTGGGACACGATGTGCGCGTGGTTTGTCCGGCCTATGGTTCGATCAAAGGACTCGCCCAATGGAAGTCGCTGCCGGAACCGCTCGGAGTGGATGTCGGCACGGTTACGCGTTGGGCGCGGACTTGGGAAACGACTTTGCCGGGAACGTCGATTCCCGCGTACTTCCTCGAGAACAACGATTTTTTCGCCCGCCCGGAGGTTTACACCAGCCCGTGGGGTCCTTGTGAGGACAACGATCTTCGGTTCGCATTTTTCTCGCGCGGAGCGCTGGCACTTTGCCAGCAGCTCGAGTGGTTCCCCGACGTGGTGCACTGCCACGATTGGACGACCGGGCTCGTGCCGGTGATGTTGAACACCACGCTGCACTCCACTCCGCTCGGAAGGACCGCGAGTGTGTTCACCATCCATAATCTCGAGCATCAGGGCTACTCTCCCGCGCGGGTGATCAATTACTCGCGGCTGGCGTGGACGGATTTTCAGCGCGATGGACTGATCTACGGCGACATGGTCAACCTGATGAAGGCCGGGCTGTATCACGCCACCAAACTCACCACGGTGAGTCCGACTTACGCGAAGGAAATTCAGACGCAGGCGGGCGGATTCGGACTCGACGGCGTGCTCCGGTTCCGGGCCGGTGATCTGGTGGGAATCGTGAATGGCATCGACAGTGATTCCTGGGATCCAGCCCGCGATCGGGCGCTGCCGGCAAATTACTCCGCTTCGGATCTGGCCGGAAAGGCGGTGTGCAAGGCGAAGCTGCAGCAGACTTTCGGCTTGGAGGTGAATCCGCGGATTCCCGTGTTCGGAGTAGTGTCGCGCCTGGCCGAGCAAAAGGGCCTCGATCTGCTGGCGGAAGCCCTGCCGCGGATTCTTGACCAGATGCAGGTCCAGATCGTTTTGCTGGGGAACGGTGATTCACGACTGGAAAACACCTTCAACTGGGCCAACCAGGCTTATCGCGGCAGTTTTGGCGCCCATATCGGTTTTGACGGAAAGCTCGCTCGACAGATTCAGGGCGGCAGCGACTTCTTCATCATGCCCAGCCGGAGCGAGCCGTGCGGCCTGACCCAGATGTATGCGATGCGCTATGGCACGCTGCCAATCGTCCGCGCCACGGGCGGCCTGATGGACACAGTGCAGAATTATGAGGAGGGCCGCGATCGCGGGACGGGTTTTGTCTTTCACGATCCAACCACCTCCGCCCTGGTCAACAGTGTCGGCTGGGCCTGCGCCACCTACTACGACCGGCCGCAGGAACTGGCGGCACTGCAGCAGCGCGCCATGGCGATGGACTTTTCCTGGGGTCAGAGTGCGGAAAAATATGTGCAGCTTTACCGCTGGGCGATCGAGCGGCGCACCGGCATCAAGGCTGGGTAAAATCCGGCCGGCAGGGCCGGGCGGGATTCAGTAGTCGTCGACGATAAACCACATCACCCAGGTGAAGCTGAGAGTGAAGATGATGATGCCGCTGAAGCCATAAATCAGGCTGATGGGATTGAACCGCGCGATCGCCACCATACCAAGGAGGAGCAGGTTGCCGCCGATCAACACGAGCCAGTAATCACGCTTTCGCCGGGATTTCTTTTTTACCGGAATCTCGCTGACTTCATCAAAGCCGTGCTGTTTTTCCACTTCGCGATTGTGTTGCAGCATCGCATACACGTCGTGTTCGACTGATTTCTCCGGTGCTTTCCCCGGCTCGTTGAGCTTTTCAAATTCGCGGGGCTTTAACCCGTAAAATTTGCGCGGGGGATCATCGGATTCCGTGGCCATGGCGTTTAAATCGCGGAGCCATCGGTTTGCATCACTCCGCTCAAATAGACTTCACGATAAAAAGCCTCGTAGCGAGGCACAATCGCGGCGGCGGAAAAGCGCGAACGGGCGCGGTCCTGCGCCGCCTGCCCGAGATTGGTCCGTCGGGCGGGATCGCGGATCAGCGCCTCGACCCGGCGCGCGAGCGCGGAAGTGTCGCCGAAGGGGACCAGTTCCCCGGTTTCCCCCGAGGTAACGACTTCGGGAATGCCGCCCACGGCAAAAGCGGCGCTGGGCCGCCCGACGCTCATCAGCTCAAGAATGCTCAGGCAAAAACTTTCCGTTTCAGAAGTGAAGAGACCGGCGTCCGCGGCGTGCAGGTAGTCCTCGATGTCGGTGATTTTTTCACGAACGATGAGGCGATCTTCGAGTCCACGCCGACGCACTTCAGGAACAAAGGGAGCGAAACTGTCGCCGGCCAGGATCACCAGTTTGAAGCTGGTTCGCGGCTGAATCTGCGCGACCGTGTCGAGCAGCAGATCGATGCGCTTCAGTGGACGGAGATTGGAAAGGTGCAGGAGCATTGTCTCGTTGTCACCCAGGCCGAGCGAGCGCCGGACTTCATTCCGCGAGCGGGACGCGGGGCGGGGTTCAAAAAAATTGTGGATGACCTCGATGGGCCGTTTCACCTCGAGCAGTCGCAAAGTTTCGCGGCGCATGAAGTCTGACACCGTGGTGATTCCGTCCGAAAATTCCAAGGCGTGCCGGATCGCGGGGCCGTAGCCGGGATCGCGGCCCAGCAGGGTGGTGTCGGTTCCGTGCAGCGTGGTGATCAGTTTTGGCCGCCGGCCCACCGGCAGCATCGAGCAGGCGAGAAATGCCGCGGTCGCGTGCGGAACCGCGTAGTGCACGTGGAGTACGTCGAGCTCGTGGTTGCGGCTGACTTCCGCCATTTTCACCGACAGCGGCAGCGTGTAGTCGGGATACTTGAAAAGGTCGTAGCCATTGACCTGAACCGGATGAAAAAAAACCCGGGGGCCGACCGGCATGCGAAAGGGCTGCTCGTAACTGATGAAGTGCACCTCATGGCCGCGTTGGGCGAGTTCATCGCCGAGTTCGGATGCCAGAATCCCGCTGCCGCCCACTGACGGGTAGCACGTGATGCCGATGCGAAGGGGAAGATTGGCGGTCATGGAAGGCGGCCGCGCGTGCTGGATGATTTTATAACGCCGCGACGCATGGCTTCAGAAATGGCGCGCGCCGCGCGCGGCGAGAGCCAGCGAATCGAACACGAGCGGATCGTTCGGATACAAGGCCATCGCGGCGTCGCAGCCGCACCGGCTGCCGTTTACCTGTGCGCGGGCCAGCTGGAGTTTGACGTAGTTGCGGGTTTTCAGCTGCGAGGCATGCGCTTCCATGGCCGCGGTCCAGGCATCCATGCCCGGGGGCAGCGAAATATCGATGAACACCGGCTGCACGCCTGACGGCTCGGCGTTGGGCGTAATGGCGTAGAAAAACAACTGGTGGATGGCGTGTGGCGGCAGCGCCTGGAGTTCAGCCACGCCGCCGTAACGGGCGAGGCGTGCGGCATCGCGCACGAGGGTGCCGAGCCGCCAGTGGTCGGGATGCTGGTTTTGCTCGAGCGTGGGCGCGAGCACCAGGGTGGGTTTGATGCGCCGGATGATGGCGGCGAGTTTCAGGGCGTGCGCGGATCGCAATTCCAAATGCGCGTCGCCGTCGAGGTCGATGAACTCAATCGTCGCGCCGAGGATTTTCGCGGCCTTTTCCGCCTCGGCGGTGCGCCCGGCCGGTGTCCCGCGGGTGCCGGCCTCCCCGCGCGAACAAATCACCAGATGGACGTGTCGTCCGGCGAGCGTTTCGCGGGCGACGATGCCGCCGCAACCAAACTCGATGTCGTCGGGATGGGCGCCAAAGACGATGGCGTAAGGCGGGGTTTCCGCCGGAACTTCGATGACGGCCGGGCCGGCCTTAGTTTTGGATTTCAGTGTACGCTTCATCGGAACGGTCGATGGGGTCGCGGTTGATGAAAGTGATTTCGGGGGCATCGGCGGGGTTGAGATAGGCTTGTTCGCCGGCACCGGCGATGTAATGCGTGCAGTGAATCACGGATTGCATCCAGCGCAACCGGCTGTCGCGTGAAGGACTGATTTGTTCCTTGGTGAAGTCACAAGCGGGCAGTGTAAGATAGGATTCGCCCCCTTCATGCAGTTTCAACGCACCGTCGATCAGCCGGGCCCGCACCGTTTCCTGCTGATGCACCACGTCGACAAAACAGTCGGTGATATCGCACGCCGCGCGACGAATCGCGGGATCGCTGGAACGAACAACACGCATGCCGTCGATGAGTCCCATGCGGCGGTACATTTCCAGGCAGAAGTCGGCGACGCAGGCCGCGGTGGTCTGCTTGAACGCCTCGACCGCGCGGGCATCGACGTAGGCCGGCAGTTGCCGGGCGGTGTTGCCCTGCCAGTCACCGGGGATCCGCTTCAGTGACAAAGGCGAAAATTTGCGCTGCAGTTTGTTCGCAAAATTGAAGTTGAAGGTGAGGGGCTCTCCGGTTTTTCGATGGCGCAGCGTGGTCTGCGTCTCGCGTGGGTCGTGATCGCTGTCGTGGAGAAAGAAAACAATCTCGCCGCCGATTTCCCGCTGCAGCCGTCGCGCTGTGGCGAATTTGGCGTATAAAAAACGCCGCGGAAAAAAACCGCAGGGTTGCTGGCCGAAGCAGATGATCGGGGAAGCCATCAGGAAGTGGCCGGCGCACCGGGCAATCCGGGATTGTCGGGCTTGGACAGGAGCGGTTGAAGAATCAAGGCGAGCGCCATGCACGCGGCGCAGCCGATGACGTTGTACCAGAGATAGGAGATACTGAGAGTGTAGTACATCACGATCACGAGCACCTGGGATGCGACCGCCGCCCAGAACGCGGCCGTGCCGCCAATATGTTTCAGGAAAAAGGCGATGAGGAAAAGTCCCAGCACAACACCGTAGAAAATTGAACCAATGATGTTGGTCATCTGAATCAGGTTTTCCGAGAGGCTGGCAAACAGGGCAAAAAGGATCGCGACCACGCCCCAGAGCGCCGTGAACCATTTTGAGGCGGTGACGTAATGGGCGTCGCCGGCATCGCGTCGCACCACGTGTCGATAAAGATCGACCGTCGTGGTCGCAGCGAGCGCGTTGAGTTCGCCGGCCTTGGAGGAAAAAGTCGCGGCGAAGAACACGGCGATGAGCAACCCGATCATCCCATGGGGAAGGTAGGAAAGGATGAAGGTGATGAAGACGTAGTCCGAATCAGTCCCATTGAACTGCGGATCGGCTTTCTTCAGGAATGCCTTCGCCTCAGTACGGACCGCTTCGGAACGGGTGTGGGCGGCCAGCGCGGCGGAGCGCGCGGCTTCGGCGACGGTGGCGTCATGCGCCTGGCGGGCTGCCACCCAGGTTTTCAATTCGCGCTGCTTGTCGGCTTGGGCCGCGTTGAAGTCCGACTCGAGCGTGCGCAACTTGCCGGATGAGTCCCGCTCCAGCTCCCGCTGCCAGGCGGCCTGGTTGAAAAAAACCGGCGGACGTTCGAATTGATAAAACACAAACACCAGCACGCCCAGCAGCAGGATGAAAAACTGCATGGGGATTTTGAACAGGGCGTTGAACATCAGTCCCAGCCGGCTTTCCCGCAGGGAAGCGCCGGCAAGATAGCGCTGGACCTGCGATTGATCGGTGCCGAAATAGGAGAGCGCGAGAAACAAGCCTCCGAGCACGCCGGTCCATACCGTGTAGCGCCGGTCGGGATTCAGGGAAAAATCCACCGCTTCCATTTTGTGGAAAGTGCCGGCGACAGTGAGGGCGTCGGTGAAACCGAGATTCTCCGGCAACTGGCGCAGCAACAAAAAGAATGCGCCGATCATACCGAGAAAGATCACGCCGATCTGATATTTCTGAGTGAGATTCACCGCGGGACTGCCGCCGGAAACGGTGTAAGCGGTGACGAGCAAGCCGCTGCAGACGATGGTCGCATCAAGCCGCCAGCCCATCACGGTCGAGAGCACAATGGCCGGCGCATAAATCGTGATGCCCGCGCCGAGTCCGCGCTGGATGAGGAAAAGCCCCGCGCCCAGCAGGCGGGTTTTCGAATCGAAGCGTTTCCCCAGGTATTCGTAGGCGGTGTAGACATTCAGCCGCCGGTAAATCGGCAGGAAGACCACGGCGATGATGATCAGCGCGAGCGGAGCCCCGAAATAATTTTGCACGAAGCCCAGACCGCTTTCGTAACCCTGACCCGGAGTGGAAAGGAAAGTGACGGCGCTGGCCTGGGTGGCCATCACCGACAGGCCGATCGTCAGCCAGTGGGTGTTGCGCGCTCCATGGACGTAGGAGCGCAGGTCGCGTTTTCCCCGGGTGCGCCAGATCCCATAGGCGGCGATGCCGACGAGGACTCCGAGCAAGACGAGATAATCGAGCGTGTTCACGACGAATAGTAACGCGTGAGCCAGGTGAGCAATCCGACCCAGAGGAAGAATACCAGCAACACCGCGACGTAAACCGCCCGCCACGAGGGAAAGCCGGGAAGCCCGGTGCGTTCTTCAGGCGCTTGGTCTCCGGTGTCGGATGAAGGCACGATTTTAAGCGAAGTGTGGGATGGCCGGCGCCTGGGCGCCACGCCCGTTGCTATTTCCCCAGTGAAACCAGGTTGGCGAACAGCCGATAGGCTCCCGGAACCCCGGCGGGCAATTGACGGAAAAAAGCCAGACCGGTGTAAACATAATAGCCCTTGCCGTGTTTGGCGATGAGCAGGCCGCTCTTGAGCGGGGCTTCGCCCGGATCATTCATGGCGAGGATGCTTTCAAAATGCGTTTCGTCCCACGAACTGGGGAAATAGGCGCCGCGTTCCTGAATCCAGTTTTCAAAATCGGCCGCAGTGATTTTGTTTGGCACGTTCAGCGCCGGATGATCGGGCGTGAGGAAGGTCACCGGCGATTTTTCATCGGTGACCCGCAACTGGGGCGCGGGGCCCTGGATGGAAAGCGGATAGGGGCCGAGAATCGCGGCCTTCAGGTTGTTCGGACGGTTGTATTGCGCGATTATCGTGCCACCGTTTTCCACATAGCCGAGCAGGTTGGACATGTTGGCGGCGAGATCGGCGCGTTCGTTGAACGCGCGCACGCCGATGACCACGGCATCGAGTTGACCGAGTCTTTCCGGAATCAGGTCTTCGCCCCTGAGCGTGTGGACGGTGTAACCCATCTGTTCCAGACATTGCGCGATCGAGTCGCCTGCGCCGGGGAGATAACCGATCGAGCGTCCGCGAATGGCGAGGTCGAAACTCACTGCACGGGTGCGCGCGAGCGGTTGAAGGAGTTGCAGCGGAATATGGTCATAGTGGATTTCCTGGCGCGCATTCGCATAGCGTTTGCCGCCGATTTCCGCCACGGCGGTAAAGCGACCGGTGGCCGGTTGGGCCGGGGCGGTGACGGTGAAGGCGTATTTGGCCTTTTCGCCGACCGCAGTGAGCTTGAATTTCCGCGAGGCAGGTTCGACACTCCAGCCAGCCGGAATCTCAAGGTGGACGGTGCCGGCGAGGTTGGGACGGGCGGAGTTGAGCTCAACAATCACCTGGCGTTTCTGGCCGGGAGTGAAAAGGGAGGTCTCGGCTTCGAAGCGAAGCGATACGGGCGGGATGATGTCGATGCGACGATCGTGTTCATTGCCTGCACCGGGAACCACCTGTACCGGATCATCCCGCAGGACGATCTTTTCGCGGTTTACTTCAAACGTGTGCTCGAGCGTGACGGCCGCAGGACTTTCGGGTTCGCCGATGAGCGTGGGATCGTCGACTTGAAACACGCCGGTGGTCCAGTCGTTGCGCAGCCAATACGGTTGCGTGAGTGGCGCCTTTGCCGGGATCACCGCGGTAAAATCACCGGTCGTCATCGCCCCGCCGGCGAGATCGAACATGGGCGGTTCGTTCAAATTCAACTTGTCCAACGATGAACTCCGCACCGACAGTCGTCTGACGGCGACGTTCTCCGCGGCGACGGTCATGGCGTAATGAATTTTGACCGGTTCGCCGGGGACCAGTTCGGCCTGCTCCACCGTGGTTTCCACGTGCAAACCAAGGGCCGATTTTAACAGGTGATCGAATTGGACACGCTTATCCTCAATCAGGGGGCTTGAGGGCATTCCGGCGAGTTTCGAATGAATGGTCAGCAGCGTCGGCACCATGGCCGTGGGATCGTCTGCTTTGAACAGGCTCTTCGCCTTGCCGAGTAGTTTGATGATGTCGGCACCTCCGGGAATGTGGTCCCAGGTGAGATCCACTCCATCCATGAGATCCTTGGTGGCGGGTTCGCCGCCGAGATGAACGAACGTTTGCACATTCGGACCGCCACCCGTCTGACTCGACAGACCGCCGAGACCTTGCGTTTTGTGCATGCCGCGACTGCGATTGGCGATCGTCGCAAAGGTTTCCTTGCTCACCGGGTCCGTGCCGCCGATGTCGACGGTAATCGTCGGGCCATCGAGTCCGCCGTTGCGGCCTGCACCGAATCCATTCCAGACCACCCGTTTGGCCTGCCACACGGAAAGTCCCTGCGCGAGTTGTTCGGGATAGGCTTTGGGATCGCCCGCCAGTTTGAAAGCCTCCACCGCCAGAATGGCCGAGGCGGTATGATGTCCGTGGCCGCCGCTTCCGGGTGGAATCGGGAAACGGGTCACAATCACGTCCGGACGGAATTTCCGGATGACGAGTACGACATCACCGAGGACCTCGTCATGATTCCAAAACTTCAAGGTTTCCTCCGGGCTTTTTGAAAATCCAAAATCGATCGCCCGGGTGAAAAACTGTTGTCCGCCATCGAGCTGCCGTGCGGCGAGCAGCTCCTGGGTCCGCGCCACGCCCAGTTTTTCGTCGAAGTCGCTCCCCAGTTCGTTTTGCCCGCCGTCGCCGCGGGTGATCGACAGATAGGCGGTGCGATAACCCCGCCCCCGGGAAAGATAGGCAATCAGCTGGGTGTTTTCATCGTCAGGATGGGCCCCGATATGCAAGACGGCTCCCATCGTTTGGAATTCGTGCAGTTCCTGGGCGATCGAAGTGGCGGTGACCACCTCGGCGGTCGCCCACGCCCGCGGAACCCCGCCAAGGACCATTGCACAGAAAAAACCAAGGCAGACCCGGCGGGATAAAAACATTGGAGATTATTTCTTAACGGTGAAAGAGAGGGAGAACTGCGTCGTTTCCCACTGGATTTTAAGCACGCCGCCGCCGGTGGTCGCATCGTTTTCGATCCCCATCGTCAGCTGGTCGACCGGAGAGACCAGGGGCGTCTTGACGAGTTCCACGCGGGCGACATCCCGGGATTCGTCGACGGGTATGCCCCATTTTCCCAGATTATTGCTGAATCCAAGTTTGGCGGCACCCGCTTCCGATGGAACAAGGTAGAGCGTATAAGCCCCCGCAGGCAGGGTGGTCGTGCCGATCACGAGCGGCTGTTGCGTAATCAAGAGTGTCGCTTCATCCGCGCCGAGGCGATCGGCTTTGTCCCAGGCGACCAGGCCACCCCATATTTTCCGGGGTGCACCCGTCTTGGGATCCTTGGTGTAAGGTCGTCCGTAGGTGAGGGTGATGCGATTGCCCGTACGACGGTCGCCGATAACGGTGCTGACCGTTTCGTGCGGACTCGTCCGGACCCGCGGTGCCGCCAGCAGGGAGGCGGGCGTGGCCGGGGTCGTTTCGGCAGACAGGGTGAGTGACGCAAGCGCAGCGGCGAAAACCCAGGCGGAGGTACGAATGATTTTCATAGTAGATGAAGTCGTAACCAGTGTGATTAATGGTAGGGTGAAAGCGAACGAAGAGACGATGCGAAGACGGGGAGGTTTCTGAAAAGCGAAGCTACCCTCTTCCGATGGTCCATGGCCGGAATTCAGCAAGGCATTATTGCATGTGATGTTGCCGGCCAAGAGTGATCTTCACCTGAGGAAGGGAGCCGGGCGGAATCGTCAGCCGGGCGCATGCCCGGATGGACGCGCCCACCATAAGCAACTGGAATGACTGCGCCCCAGCCGGTATTCTTCTAAAAAATACAGCGGACAGGCCGGGCAGTCAGGGATGGCAGATTTGGTTGAAACTTTTTAAAAAAGTTCTACGTCTGAGCCGCTGCCTGCTGTTCTTTGGAAACGCATCTTCGAGTAACGGATCGGTTATTCGAATTCCAAAATCATTTGCGCCTCATTCGCCCGATGCGCCTTTTGCGCGCCGGGCGTTCGATGGGTGATGAGTGATTTTCGTGACCTTGATTTTGCCCGGTCGCCGTCCCTTGGTGAAACCGTTGCGTCTAGCGCACTGGCCCGTCCCACGAGCTGAGAAGCTGTTCGGAGTGAGCGGCCGGGCATTCCCTTTCCCGGATGTTACAATTTGTCGTCGACGACGGTCCCGGGAACAGCGGGATGGACAAATTGCCGGCTTTGGCGCAAAGCTGGGTTTCTTCTTCCCTTATGAAGCCCACCATTCGTTCCCTCGTCGCTGCGCTCAGCGTGGCTGTTTCCATTCTCGTTCTTGCTCCCGGTTGCGCCAGCACCGCCACCTCGGCCAGTACCGGCGAGTTCATCGATGACAGTGTGATCACAACCAAGGTTAAGACCGCATTGGTGCGTGACGACGCGACGCCGGGCGGAGCCATCAAGGTTGAAACCTTCAAAGGTGCGGTGCAGTTGAGCGGGTTTGTCGACACCATGGCGCAGAAGACCCAGGCCGGGGTGGTCGCCGCGAAGACCGAGGGCGTTAAAAACGTCATCAACGACATCGTGATCTCCTCCACGCTGACCAAATCAAGCACGGGCGAATTCATCGATGACAGCGTGATCACCACCAAGGTGAAAACCGCCTTGCTCCGCGACGACGGTACTCCCGGAGCGTCGGTCAAGGTGGATACGCTCAAAGGCGTGGTTCAACTCAGTGGCTTCGTCGATAGTGCCGCGCAGAAGACCCAGGCGGGAGTTGTTGCCGCCAAGGTCGCCGGCGTGAAAGACGTGCTGAACAACGTGATTGTGAAATAAGCCGGGAAGGCCTTTTCCGCCGGGGAGCCTGAAAACGAATCGATTCCCGGCGGCCTTGAAGGCTGTCCGGGACCTTTTCAGGCATGGGTTGCCGGCTTAAAACCGCAGGACGAATTGCGTGGCGAAAGTCGCGGCCCGGCGCGTCGTGCCGGTGCCGCCGGACTGCAAACTGTACTGGAACTTGATTTCCGTGTGCGGCGTGAACCGGTAACTGGGGGCGAAATCGATCCGCCAGACGTCATCGCCCCATTTCACCGATGCGCCCGCACCATTGGGAACCTCTCCATAGAGCTGACGATTCCAGCGCACTGCGGCGAAAAATTGCGGGGTGAATTTGTACTTTGCCTCCACGTAGCAGGCGAAGGTGCGGGCGTCGCCGATGCGCGGAATTTCGAAGGTCGTCTCATAGGCTTCCGCCCACAGCTGAAAATGATGCCAGGCAAAGGCGATATCCTGTCCAACCACGATTTCGCGATAGTCGCCCAATTTTTCACCGGGCGCGAGCGTTGCCCGCGCCGAGCCGCGGAGGTAGGAACCCGCGCTGTAGGATAACCCCAGGCTCCAGCTTTCGTCCGGCTGGTAACCGATTCGCCCGCTGACGGTGGGGTTCTGCCACTGTACTGCCGTGGCGTCCCAACTGGCCGGGCGCGACGACAGCGAGGCGTTTTTCAATTCCACCGCATAGGTGGCCTTTCCAATTGCACCGGAAACGGCCGCGCCACTGGCGTAGCTTGGTCCCCAGAGAATCGGGAGGCGATACTGGTCGAGATACACCGTGCCGACGTTGGCGGGCTGGGGCTGATTGAGCCGGGCCCATTTCAGCAGCGTGGGAACGCTGTCGGCGGCAGCTTCGTCGAAAACGCCGGTCAGATTTTCATAGGGAAGGGGAGCTCCGATGAAAGGATTGTCCCAGGCGAGGTGCCGCGCGGTCCAGTTGCCCACGATCGTGGCAAACTTCCCGATCTGAAAATTAAAACGTCCATCGGGATTGGGAGTGAATCGCACGGCGTACTCATCGAGCCGGACTTGCGCGTTGCCTTCGGAGGGATCAAATCCCCGGTCGAGTCTCGTCTGGGCAAAAAAATAGACCTGGCTGCCTGCCTGGGCATCGAGGAAGAGGACGAGGCGGGGATTGAACAGCTCTTTGCCGTCGGCGTGAATGAGGCCGGTCGGGACGGATTGAAAATGATAATCTTCCAGCTCGATGGTCCCGCTGACCCGGGCACGAAAACGATTGTCGGGCGAGGCCCAACCCAGTTTTTCATCCCACCGGTCAATTGCGTCCTCGAGGCCGGGCGCCGCTTCCACTCCCACGGCGGCCATCAACCAGAGGCAGATGAAAAGCGGAAATCTCATGAGAGCCTGATCTGGGTGGAAATTTGGCCGGCGATCACGAAGCGGAGTTCAAATTCAGTCCAATCGTTCTCCGAGCTGACTAGCTGTAAATCCCCCTGATGCAAGCGGGCGAGTTCACGGGCAAGGTTCAATCCCAGCCCGTGTCCCGGCAGATTCTCTCCCATGGCCCCGCGATAGAAACGTTGGAAAACATGATCCCTGGCGTTGGCGGGAATGACGTGGCCGGTGTTGCCGATGGAAAAAACCACCCACTTGTCCTCGGTCCGGACGGCGATGCGAATCCGGCCGTTGCGACGGTTGTATTTGCGGGCATTCTCCAGCAGGTTTTGCAAAATCAGGGTGGTAAATCGCTTCTCGCCTTCGATGTAGAGCTCGTTGGGAAAATCCGTTTCGATCTTGAGCGCGAGTGGATCGGGCAGGGCGTCGAGGTCATCCAGCCAGCCCTCGATCAGCTGGCTCAGGTTCACCGGACCGAAATCGAGCTTCAGCCTGCCTGCATCCATCTTCGAGAGCAGGAGAAGATCCTCGATCACGCTGGTGAGCCGGAAGGTTTGGTGGACGAGCGTGGATACCTCCGTGCGGACTTCCGGGGTGAGCATTTCCCCGGCGAGAAGCTCTTCGAGCCCGGCGCGCAGCACCGTGACGGGAGTCTTGAGTTGATGGGAGGCGTCGGCGGAGAAACGGGCGGCGCGCTGCAGCTCTTCATGGGTCAGTTCCAGCGCTTCCTCGGCCCGCGCGCGCTGGGTGCGGTTTTCCTCGGAATCGACGGCGAGTTTCTCCACCGGAACCGCCAGTCGGACGGACAGAAAACGGCTGGCCACGAAGGCACCGGCGAGAAGCAACCCGCCCACGCCGGTGAATTGCCAGAGCAGAAGCCGCTGGCGCTGCAGGGAATCGGACAGGGGATAAATTCCGATCTCATAAGCCGGGGGATATTCGGAGCCGACATTCAGCTGGCGGTAAAAAGTCAGGTATGGCTCTCCCTCGAGTTCGACGGAAAAACCGGTCGCCTGGATTTGTGACGCTGCAATCGCCGACGAAACTTTGGTGGCGAGTGCCATTCGGGCGGCTGGCGCGAGGCCGGGCAGATAAAGCCTGCCGGTGGTCCAAATGCCGTTTTTGGCCCCTGAGGTGCTGTCCGATGCCGGGCCGGCGACAGGTTTGAAACCCAGCACCAGCGCGCCGATCGGTCCGCCGTTTTCGGTGGATGAAATGGGCATGGCGATGATTTCATCCACATCCTCGACCCCGTTGGTCGCGTCGCGCAGCAGATATCCGGTTTGAATTTTTACCGGAGCCGTCCGCAACCT
Organism: Verrucomicrobiota bacterium; assembly: GCA_048498875.1. Lineage (GTDB taxonomy): Bacteria > Verrucomicrobiota > Verrucomicrobiia > Opitutales > Opitutaceae > Lacunisphaera. Next base: position 97 of record JBEHXD010000018.1, on the reverse strand, counting down.
GATCTGCGATTCCTCCGATACGCTGAGGGTGCCGGTCTGGGGGAGGTCGGTTTGTGGACAGCCACGGAGTGGTGATTCCACCACCCGACCTCCCCCA
>JBEHXD010000017.1:0-24329 GCA_048498875.1 Verrucomicrobiota bacterium | reverse complement strand
GGACCTACCCTTGCATCCCGCCGATCCTCTCGGGCGGGTACTCTGGGATTGGGCACGATGATCTTTATTGCCTGGGTCGTTTCCCTCCGTCGTCGGGTAAAAGCGCAGACGAAGCAGATCCGTGATCAAGTGCAGCGGGAATCCTGGTTGAAGGATGAATTGCAGCGGGCCGGAAAGATCGAGTCGCTGGGCTTGCTGGCGGGCGGCATCGCCCATGACTTCAACAATCTGCTTACGGTGATGATGGGTAATCTTTCGCTCGTGCGATTGGACGCCACTCTCACCCCTGACTCCGTCCAATCGCTGCACAGCGCCGAACGCGCGGCACTGCGGGCGCGGGACTTGACCCAGCAACTGCTCACTTTTTCGAAAGGAGGCGCACCGATCCGCACGGCCGTTTCGTTGCCCGAGATCGTCCAGGAGGTCGCCGAGTTCGCCTTGCGGGGTTCGAAAACGCGTTGCGATTTCGATCTCCCGGAAGATCTTTGGCCGGCGAATGTCGACAAGGGACAGATCGGCCAGGTGGTCCAGAATATCGTGATCAATGCTATGCAGGCCATGGCGGAGGGCGGACAGATTCAGATTTCCCTTCGCAACACAACAGTCGCGGAAGAACTGGCCCGGGTGATGATGCCCGGTCGTTATTTGCTGTTGAGCATCACGGATCACGGGCCGGGCATCCGGCCGGAGGATCTTGAGCATATCTTCGACCCTTATTTCACGACGAAGAAAACCGGCAATGGCCTCGGACTGGCGACGGTTTATTCGATCGTCAAAAAACACTTCGGGCATATTTCCGCTGAGTCTGTTCCGGGGCGGGAAACCAGTTTTAAGATCTGGCTGCCCGCGGCGGAGGGATTGGTGACCGAAGACGAACCATTGCAGCGCACGCCTTCGTCGGCTCCGGTGAAGGATAGCACGTCGGTGCTTTTCATGGACGATGAAGAGACGATCCGGAGTGTCGGTCGCTCGCTGCTTTCCCGCATGGGCTATGTCGTCACCACCACCAATGAAGGCGCCGAGACGATTCGTGAATACAAACGGGCGTGGGAAGCAAAACACCCTTATGACCTGGTGATCCTCGATCTGACGATTCCGGGAGGAATGGGTGGGCGGGAAACGATGGAGGAATTGTTGAAATTCGACCCCGCGGTCCGCGCGATTGTCTCAAGTGGTTATTCGAACGATCTCGTCCTCGCCAATTACCACGCCCACGGTTTCCGCGGGATGATTTCAAAGCCCTATGAAATTACCGATTTCTCCCATGCGATCGAACAGGTCTTGCGCGGCGTGCGGGCATGACGTTTGTGCTGGGGAATTAATGGGCGATGGGCGCTGGATCAATCTGGCCGGGCGGTTTATAGCCACTGGCGACATCATCGAGCACGAGCACCCAATCCACTCCGTAGCCCGGGCTTTGGAATTGTTTGCGTTCTCCGCCGGCAATTTTTCCCAGAGGGTGGGCAAACCCCGTCTGGGGATCATACCACCATCCGCGCAATTCCGCGGCCTTGAGTTTGCCGAGGTCGATCGTCGCCGGCTGGTCGCTGGTGGGGAAATAAATGAAAGCATAGGTGCCTTCGCGATCGCGACTCGCCACGGTATGCATCGCGTTGCCGGGTGACGGATTTTCCACCATATCCTGGCCGGGAATACGCGTGAAGAAAGGACGCGACTCGATCAGTTGGCGGAGGAAAATCATCTGTTGCGCGCCCGGGCGATGCAAGGCGTCGATCCAGTCGCGATCGGCGTGATTGATGACATCGTTCCGTTCGCCGACGAAGCCCCACACGGCATGATGGCCATAGGTCACACCGCAGGCGCCGGCGAGAACGGAGCGATAACATTGCTTCCGCACGTCGTGATCGCGGAAAAAGCCCAGCGCGGGATTCCAGCGCGGCCACGGACTCACCGGGTGATCCTCATAGTTTGGTTCAAGATCAAGCGTCGGCTTTGCCGGGGAAACCGCGTAGTCATGGGCGACAAGGTCCCAAACCGGTACGTCGTGCCCTCCCCCGTGACCGCTTTGCATGCCGTTGACGGAAAGCCAGGATTCGTTGGCCAACATGACCGAGGTGATGGCTTGGGGGCCGCCGTGGGGATGATAGAGAAAGACCGGCGATCCGCCGGCGCCTTCCTTGATTCCCACAACCATTTCGCGCCAGATCGGGCGCCAGTCGGTGTCGAGGGAGAATCCCATTTTTCTGCCCTGTACCTGAGGGTAGTCGCCGGGCTTCGACGCATCCAGCCAGGCCGGCCGGTCGCCGCCGAGCATCCAGACTACATTGGTGCGTCCTTTTAATTTTTCCCCCAGGTAGCGGGCGTAGGCATGCACCACCGGCAGGTTATCGAGCCGGAAGATTCGCGGCCCCTCTCCCCAGGGTGCAGTGATCTTGTCACCCCACGAAGGAAGCACCGCCACATATAATCCGCACGACGCGGCTTCGTCGACGATTTGCACCACCCGATCGAAATACGCTGCGTTGGGGCGCGCCGGGTCGTTGTCCGCAAAAGGTCGCAATCCATCAGGCGTCGGGCGGTTGAGCCCATCCATTTCCCCGAGCACATTGGTCTGAATGACCGTGAAACCCTGTCGCGCACGGGTGCGCAGGTAATAACTGCATTCTTCGCGGGTGGTGGCGTGAATGAGTTCCCATGCGGTGTCACCAAGCCAGAAGAAAGGCTTTCCTTCCGCGGTTTCAAGATAGTGACCGTCACGATTCACTTGCAGCGCGGGCAACGGATTGGAAGCAGCGGCGCCGGAGATCGAGAACAGCGTGGTGCTGCAGACCAACAGGAGCAGGGAGAAAATGGATTTGATCATGGGGCGAAGAAACCAGGATGGGAAGCGCGGCAGAGAGGTGCGCCGACACGGTTGAATTTGTTTAACCGAACGCATTGTTCAATGCCGGTGTAAGAATGGTTGGACGCGACAAACAAGGCTCAGGTTTTTCCTGATTTCAGCGGCGTCGCCAGAGGAAGGAGGAGTGAGGCAACCGTTTTACGGAGAACCGGATGGACGCCGGCAGGTCCATTAAAAAGGACCGGATGCGAGGGCTAAACCTTAAGAATTCCATGCCGACTGTTTCCATGCGCTGGCAGTCCTGGATGGCCAGGCAATCGCGCTCGCGCACGCCCGCGAGTGAAATGCCGTTGCGGGCGGAAATATTCAGCCTCGATCAACTCGCGCGGCATGCGCGGTTGCTGGCGGTCGACCACCAAGTGGGGGCGAAGGGCAAGGCGAACCGTTTGTTGGATCGGCTGGATGAAAACGAACAAATCTTTCGCGAGTTCAATCGCGGGACGCTGGCGGTAGATCCGAGCCGGAAGGTAACCCCGGCGGCGGAGTGGCTGCTGGATAATTTCTACCTGATCGAGGAGCAGATCCAGCTGGCCCGTCGCCATCTGCCGCAGGGCTACAGCCGGGAATTGCCACGTTTGCTTAAAGGCCCCTCTGCGGGATTGCCGCGGGTGTACGACATCGTGTTGGAACTGATTTCGCACGTCGACGCGCAGATAGATGCCACGGCGTTGAGTGCCTTTGTCGCGGCCTATCAAACGGTGGCGCCTCTGAAACTGGGCGAACTTTGGGCCGTTCCGATCATGTTGCGCCTTGGCCTGATTGAAAATGTCCAGCGGATCACCAAGCGTCTGGTCAGTGCGCGTAGCGACCGGGATCTCGCCGATCTCTGGATGGATCGTCTGCAAACCATGGCGGAAAAAAGCCCCGCCGACGTGATCATTGTCGTGGCGGACATGGCGGAGTCGGATTTGCCGCTGACGAGTTCGTTTGTTGCAGAGTTCAGCCAGCGTCTTTCCCGGCAGAGCCCGGTGTTGCACCTGGCGCGATCGTGGCTCGAACAGCGGCTCGCCGAACAGGGGCAATCGATCGAGCAACTCGTGCAGATTGAAAGCCAGAGCCAGGCAGCCGATCAGGTCTCCGTGAGCCACAGCATCTCCAGTCTGCGCTTTCTGAGCGCGATGGATTGGAAGGAATTTGTCGAAACACTCAGCCTCGTGGACCAGACTCTGCGCGGTGACCCGGCCGGCGTGTACGGGGAAATGGATTTCGCGACGCGCGACCGTTATCGTCATTCCGTGGAGTCGCTGGCGCGGCGGTCGACGTTGACCGAAACAGAAATCGCGCGGCAGGCGGTTCAACTGGCGGACGAGGCGATGCGGCGGCACGACCGGCATGATCGGCGCGCCCACGTGGGATTTTATCTGGTCGATCGCGGGCAGCACGTCTTGGAGCAGGCGGTAAAGGCGGGATGGGCCTGGGGTTCCCTCGGCTCCCGGGGAGTGCAGCGGTTTCCTCTGACCTTCTATGCCGGCGGCATCACTTTTTTCACTCTGGCCAGCACTGCGTGGTTCGTCCTGCTGGCCCACGACTGGCAGCTCTCGTTGTGGAAACTGGTGCTTTGTTCGATGGTGTTCCTGGTGTGCGCCAGTCAGCTCGGCGTGGCGCTGATCAACTGGCTTTCTTCGCTGCTGGTGATGCCGCATCGTCTGCCGCGGCTTGATTTCTCGGGAGGCATCACGCCCAACTGCCGCACGATGGTGGTGATTCCCACGATGCTGGGGGATTCCGCGGGAGTGGATCGGTTGATTGAAACCCTGGAGATTCATTATCTCGCCAACCGGGATCCCAATCTCCACTTCGCGCTGCTGACGGATTTGCGCGATGCTGCGCGTGAAATCATGCCCGGCGACGCGGACTTGCTGCGACGGGCCCGGGAGGGAGTGGGTTTGCTCAATCAGAAATATGGGGAGGGGCGCAGCGATCGTTTTTTTCTCTTCCATCGCCCGCGCTTGTGGAATCCGGGTGAAGCCACCTGGATGGGTTACGAGCGCAAGCGCGGCAAGCTGACTCAATTCAATGCGCTGCTGCGCGGCGGGTCGCGCGGCAGTTTTTCGGAGATTGTTGGCGACCTCTCGATTTTGCCGACGATCAAGTACGTCATCACGCTGGACACCGATACACAATTGCCACGCGACGCCGCCCGTCAGCTGGCCGGGACCATTGCCCATCCGCTCAATCGCCCGCAGTTCGATCCGGTTCACGGCGTCGTGACAGAAGGCTACGGCATTCTGCAACCGCGCGTCGGCGTGAGCCTGCCCAGCGCCGGGCGATCGTGGTTTGTACGGCTTTTCGCAGGCGACGCAGGCATAGATCCATATACCCGGGCCGTGTCGGATGTTTATCAGGACGTCTTCCACGAAGGCTCGTTCATTGGCAAAGGCATCTATGACGTTGACGCCTTCGAACGCGCGTTGGCCGGGCGATTCCCGGAAAACACGGTGCTGAGTCACGATCTGTTGGAGTCGTGTCACGCGCGGTCGGCGCTCGTGAGTGATGTGGAGTTATACGAGGAACATCCCTCTCGCTACAACGTCGACATCAACCGCCGTCACCGCTGGATCCGGGGTGACTGGCAGATAACTCAATGGCTGCTGTCCCGCGTTCCCGGGCCGGACGCCCGCAAGATCACCAATCCTCTCTCCGGTCTCTCGCAATGGAAAATTTTCGACAACCTCCGTCGCAGTCTTGTGCCGGTCGCCCTGATGTTGCTGGTGCTCGGCAGCTGGCTGCTGATTCCCGAGCATGGGGCTTTTGGCACGCTGCTGGTTTTGACGGTGATCATGTTGCCGGGTTTGTTGCCGCTGCTCGTCGATATTTTCCGGCGACCTCCCGATTTGCCTTGGGCGATGCATTTGCGAAATGCCGGTCATTCGGCAACGCGGCAGCTCGGGCAGATTTTTCTCACGCTGGTTTTTCTCCCTTACGATGCGTTCATCAGTCTAGATGCCATTGGCCGGACATTGCTTCGCCTGTTGGTGACGCGGAAGCGGCTGCTTGAATGGCAGACGTCGAGCGACACGGAGCGGACCGCCCGCACGGATCTCGCCGGTTTTTTCGCCACGATGTGGTTTGCGCCGGTGGCTGCGCTGCTCGCGGGAATTGCCCTGGTGCTGCATGAGCCAGAGCAAATGCCAATGGCGCTGCCAATGTTGGGCATCTGGTTGGCCGCGCCCTGGATTGCCTGGTGGATCAGCCGCCCCATCAACTCGCCCGCGCCCGATCTGACCGATGCACAGATCGCGTTTCTCCGGCGGACCGCCCGCAAGACCTGGCACTTTTTCGAGACATTTGTGACCGCGCAGGAAAACTGGCTGCCACCGGATAATTTCCAGGAAATTCCCAATCCCGTCATCGCCTCGCGCACGTCGCCCACCAACATCGGCCTTGCATTGCTCGGCAGCCTGGCGGCGAGAGATTTTGGTTATTTGCCCGCGGGATTGGTTCTCGCGCGAACCGAGAACACCTTTGTGACCCTGCGCAAACTCGAGAAACATCGCGGGCATTTCTACAATTGGTACGATACAAGGACTCTCCAGCCGCTGCTGCCGCTTTATGTGTCGAGCGTCGACAGCGGTAATTTCGCCGGACACCTGCTCACCTTGGCGGCGGGATTGCGGGAAATCCCCGGTGAGCGGATTTTTTCCGTGCAGGTATTTGCGGGGCTGCGGGACACCCTGGCCATCGTGCGCAGCCTCGGTGGGGAAAATCCGGCGTTCAGGCAGCTCGACGCCGATTTGGAAAAATCGCCGACCACCCTGCGAGCGGCTTATGCGCTGCTGGAAGGGGTGACGGATCGGGCAAGCCAGCTGGCGATAAATCTTCCGCTAGGCAACGAACCGTTGAGGGAGTGGGCCCAGATTTTGAAGCGGAACTGCGAAGAACAACTGGCCGAATTGCTTTACCTGGCGCCGTGGTTGCGTGTGAGCGACCGGTTTTTTCATGCGTCGGGGGAATTGGGCGGCCGGCTCGCTGTGCTCGATCAAATACCCACGCTGCGCGAGATCGCTGACTTGGAGAAATCGATTGGGAAAGGTATCGAGAAGATGCTGGCGGAAGGGCCGTCCGAGGCCAATTCCACCAAGCGCGACGAAAACAAAACACTGCTTGAGCTTCGCGACAGCCTTCGTCTGGCGGCGGGTCACGCCACGGAACGCCTCACCACGATCGAGGCGCTCGCGCACGAAAGCGACGACCTGTCAGTCATGGATTTCAAATTTCTGCTCGATCCGTCGCGGGATCTTTTTTCCATCGGCTATAACGTCACGGACCGACGCCTCGATGCCAGCTTCTTCGATCTGCTGGCTTCAGAGGCGCGTTTGGGTAGCTACGTGGCAATTGCGCAGGGGCAGGTCGGGCAGGAGCATTGGTTTTCGCTGGGACGCTTGCTGGTGGCCCCGGAGTCGGAGCCGCTGTTGGTTTCATGGAGCGGCTCAATGTTCGAGTACCTGATGCCGCTCCTCGTGATGCCCAGCTACGAGAACACCCTGCTCGATCAAACCTACCGCGCGTCGGTGCAACAGCAGATAGCCTACGGGAAAAGCCGCGGGATTCCGTGGGGAATTTCCGAGTCCGGCTACAATCGCACTGACGTGCACATGAATTACCAGTATCGCGCGTTTGGCGTGCCGGGCCTGGGACTGAAGCGCGGCCTGGCCGACGATCTGGTCATTGCGCCCTATGCGACTGCCCTTGCCTTAATGGTGATGCCTCGCGAGGCGTGCGAAAACTTGGAGCGCCTCGTGAAGGAGGGCCGCGAGGGCGCCTACGGTTTTTATGAAGCGGTCGATTACACACCATCGCGATTGCCGCCCGAGGAGTTGAGCGTGACGATCCAGTCCTACATGTCCCATCACCAGGGCATGGGTTTTCTTTCCATCGTCAACGTTCTGCGGGATCGCCCGATGCAACGGCGTTTCATGGCGTCGCCGCTGTTGAAGGCCACGGAGCTGTTGCTGCAGGAGCGGGTGCCGAAAACCGCGGCGAATGTTTTCTCGGGCGATTTGGAGATGGAGGAATCCCGCACGCTTTCCGGGGACGGCGAAAGCACCATGCGGATCATCACCAACCCTACGCCGCGTGCGCCGGAAGTTCACCTGCTTTCCAATGGCCGTTATCACTCGATGATCAGCAGTTCCGGTGGCGGTTACAGCCGGTGGCGGGATTTGATGCTCACGCGCTGGCGGGAGGACGGCACGCGCGACTGCTGGGGAACGTTCGTTTATCTGCGCGACATCGCCGGCGGCGATTTCTGGTCCTGCACCTACCAGCCGACCATGCGGTCGCCCAAGGGCAGTGAAGCCATTTTCACGCAGGCCCGCGCGGAATTTCGCCAGCAACAGGCGGAGCTCGAACTCCACACGCAGGTCTGCATTTCGCCGGAGGATGACGTGGAGTTGCGCCGCCTCACGTTGATCAATCATTCGTCTTCCACCCGGACGATTGAACTCACCACGTATGCCGAAGTAGTTCTGGCGACCCTGGGCGCGGATTCCGCGCATCCGGCGTTCAGCAATCTGTTCGTGCAAACCGAATTTTTGCGCGATTCATCCGCGATCCTTTGTACGCGACGGGCGCGCTCAAAAGATGAGCGTCCACCGTGGCTGATGCATCTGATGGTCGGCCAGGGCGCGGACTTGGGGGAGATCTCATGTGAAACCGACCGGTCGCGTTTCACCGGTCGCGGGGGCAATCTGGCCCGGCCCGCCGCCATGCAGGCGATCACCCCGCTCTCGAACAGTGCCGGTTCCGTGCTGGACCCCATCATTTCCCTGCGGCGTACGGTGACGATCGAAGCGGGAGCGAGCGCGGTGATCGAGATTGTGATCGGGGCGGCGGAAAGCCGCGAAGTCATCCAGGTGTTGATGGATAAATATCAGAATTCGCGCATGTCGGACCGGGCATTCGATCTCGCGTGGACCCACAGTCAGGTAACCTTGCGCCACCTCAATATTTCCGAGGCCGAGGCGCAACTGTATGGGCGGATGTCCGGCGCCTTGGTCTATGCGGATCCCGCCCGTCGCGCGCCGGCATCGGTGCTGACGGGCAATCGCCGCGGCCAGAGTGGACTTTGGAGTTACGGGGTCTCGGGTGATTCGCCAATCGTGTTGCTGCGCCTGAGTGAAACACAACGCACGGAAATCGCCCGCCAGCTGATCCAGGCGCATTCCTATTGGCGCATGAAGGGACTGACCGTGGAGCTCATCATCCTGATCGAAGACGTCTCGGTTTACCGGCAGTCGCTGTATGAACAAATCACGGCGATGATCGCTTCCGGAATTGAAGCGCAGATGGTCGACAAGCCGGGAGGAATTTTTGTGCGCCGGCTCGAGCAGATTTCCCATGACGATCGCATTCTGTTGCAGTCCGCAGCGCGGGTGGTGTTGAGCGACCAGAATGGCACCCTGGCCGAGCAACTCGAGCGGCGCAACGTGCTCGATCAAACGGTGCCTGCGTTGATCCCCAGCCGTTCCCCGGCCGCGGAATGGGCCACCGCTTTGCCGCCGCGCGATTTGATTTTTCCCAATGGCCTGGGCGGCTTCACACGCGACGGCCAGGAATACGTGATCACGCTGCAGCCGGGGCAGGCGACCCCTGCGCCCTGGGTTAACGTTCTCGCGAACCGTTATTTTGGAACGGTGATTTCCGAGAGCGGAGCCGCCTATACGTGGGCGGAAAACTCGCATGAATTCCGGCTGACCCCTTGGAATAACGATCCGGTGCAGGACACCAGCGGAGAGGCGCTTTATATCCGCGACGAGCAAACCGGAGCGTATTGGTCACCCACGCCGGCCCCGGCGCGCGGAGCTACTCCCTATGTCATCAGGCATGGTTTTGGTTACACGGTTTTCGAGCACACGGAAAATGGGATTTTCTCCGAACTCTGGGTTTATGTCGCCATCGACGCCTCGGTTAAATTCAGCGTGCTGAAATTGCGGAATCTTTCCGGGCGTCCAAGGCGTCTGACCGCGACCGGCTACTGGGAGTGGGTATTGGGTGATTTGCGACCGAAGAATCTGCTTCACGTGCAAACGGAGATCGACCTGAAAACCGGCGCATTGCTGGTCCGCAATCGCTACAATACCGAATTCCCCGATCGCGTCGCGTTCGTCGATGTCAGCGATCCGGCTCGAACGGTCACGGGAGATCGCAAGGAATTCATCGGGCGGAACGGAAGCCTGGTTCAGCCGGCGGCCATGAAACGCTCCCGGCTTTCCGGAAAAGCGGGCGCGGGACTTGATCCGTGCGGCGCCGTGCAAGTGACGATCGAGTTGGCGGAAAACGAGGAACGTGAAACGAGCTTCCGGCTTGGACTCGGTCGCAATGCTGCCGACGCGACGGATTTGATCCACCGCTACCGAAAATCCGGTGCGGTGCGGGGCGCGCTTGATCAAGTGTGGAATTATTGGAAACACACCCTGGGAGCGGTAAATCTCGATACGCCGGATCCGGCGGTGAACGTGATGGCCAACGGCTGGCTGCTTTATCAAACGCTGACCTGCCGCATCTGGGGTCGCACGGGTTTTTATCAATCAGGCGGCGCCTACGGGTTTCGCGACCAGCTCCAGGACACGATGGCCTTGGTTCACGCGGAACCCGGCCTGGCGCGCGAAACCCTCCTGCGGGGCGCGGCCAATCAGTTTCGCGAGGGCGACGTGCAGCACTGGTGGCATCCCCCGGCCGACCGGGGTGTGCGGACGCATTTCTCGGACGACTTTTTATGGCTGCCCTACGTTACGTGCCGTTATGTTTCCTGTGTGGCCGATACCGGAGTGTTGGATGAGAAAATTCATTTTCTCGATGGACGACCGGTCAAGGTCGATGAAGAAGCCTATTATGACCTTCCTTCAAAATCCGAGGAAAGTGCCACGCTGTACGATCATTGTGTGCGGGCGATTGAAAACGGCCTGAAGTTCGGCGACCACGGTCTTCCGCTGATTGGTTGTGGAGACTGGAATGACGGAATGAATCTTATCGGTGAACACGGTCGCGGCGAAAGCGTGTGGCTGGCGTTTTTTCTTTACGACGTGCTCAAGCAATTTTCCCCGATAGCGCGGGCCCGCGGGGACGCGGCGTTTGCGGAAAAATGCCAGGCCCAGGCGGCGCAACTCCAGCGCAACATCGAGCGACATGCCTGGGATGGGGCCTGGTATCGGCGGGCATATTTCGACAATGGCGATCCGCTCGGTTCGCAAACCAACGCCGAATGCCAGATCGATTCGCTGCCGCAAAGCTGGTCCATCATCAGCGGAGCAGGGGATCCCTTGCGTTCACGGCATGCGATGAGTGCGGTGAATGAAAAATTGGTACGACGGAATGCGCAATTGATTCAGCTGTTCGATCCGCCGTTCGACAAATCAGCGCTGAATCCCGGCTATATCAAAGGCTACATTCCCGGAGTGCGGGAGAATGGCGGGCAGTACACCCATGGAGCGATCTGGACCGTCATGGCGTTTGCGCTCATGGGCGAAAACGATCGCGCCTGGGAACTGTTCACCCTGCTCAATCCCGTCAATCACGGCGCGTCGGCCAAACAAATCGCGACTTACAAAGTGGAACCCTATGTCGTCGCAGCCGACGTCTACGCCGTGCCGCCGCACACGGGTCGGGGTGGTTGGACTTGGTACACCGGCTCGGCCGGATGGATGTATCGCCTGGTCGTGGAGACGCTGCTCGGCGTCAATCGCGAGGGGGACCAATTAAAGCTGTCGCCCCGGTTGCCCAGGGACTGGCCGAGTTACAAGGTGCACTATCGTTTTAGGGAAACTGTTTACCACATTACGATCGCGAGAAGTCCTGGAGCCGGACACACGCCGACGTTGATGCTCGATGGTCAGAATCTGCCCGGAATAACCGTTCCGTTGCTCGATGATCGCCGGGAGCATTTCGTGGAAATGAAAGTGGCGTGAGCGCCCATTGGATCGTGCGCGGGACGTTTTGCGCGGTCTACTTCCAACGCGGGCGTGCACTAAGGCGTCCGGAGGCCGCGTTCCACCCACCTAATTCCTGGTCCGTCGCTTTTCAGGAAATAAAAAGAGCGGAGCCTGCGCTCCGCTCTCGGGACAATCAAACTTGAGACAAACTGATTAGTTCACCGTCTTCTTCAGCTCTTTCACCATGGAGAGGTGATGCTGAAGGGCGGGAAGCGTCTTGCGGGCGAAAGCGGCAATGTCGGCGTCATCCGATTTCGCGGCCTTCTCGAAAAGCTTCACCGCGTCCTCGTGATCTTCCTTCATTTCCTTCACATAATCTTCGTCAAGGTCCTTATCCTTGGCGGATTTTTTCGACCACTTGTCGCTGGCCTTGACGTCATCGGTGGGAATCGAAACGCCTTTACGCGCGGCAAGCGCGAGCAACTCGGTGTTTGCCGCCATGTGATCGGAGATCATCATTTGCGCAAACGCCTTTACCTGGGGATCCGTGAGCCGGGCTTCGACGGCCTGCGAAACCTCGACTTCCTTTGAGCCTGCCTTGGCGGCTTTTTCCAGAAAGGATTTGTCGGAGTGGGAAAGGCCCGAGTCAGCCCGGGTGTTGAGCGTCGGTGAATTGGGCGACGCACTGGAATCTGCGGCGGAAAGTGAACCGAGCAGGGTGACTGCTGCGAGGATCGCAGCACAGCGGAGTGATAGTTTTTTCGATGATGTGTTCATACGCCGTATAGTAGCTTCTTGTTCAGGCCGGTTCCCGCACGCACTGTCAGATTCGAAAACTGTCTTTCACTCCTCAGTCATTGGCTAGGGTGATTGGCCCACGGGATTTTCCCGTAGTATTTTTCAACATGTTTCGTCCACTCATCTCGCGCCGCGAGGCCATTGTATCCACTGCGAAGTTCGCGGGTGCCGCTGCGCTGGGGATGTTTTCACTCAGCGGTTGCGCGATGCAGAAGCGTTCGAGCCGGAAAGATTTTAATGTAGTGGACTACGGGGCAGTCGGAGACGGGCTGACGGTTGACAGCCCGGCCATTCAGAAAGCGGTGGATGCCGCGGCGGCATCGGGAGTGAACGCGCGAGTGTTGGTTCCCGGCGGGAAGAAATATGTTGTCGGTACGATTCGTCTCCGTGGCGAAATGGAATTTCACCTCGCGGACGACGCGGAGTTGCTGGCGAGCACGCGAATGGATGATTTCGACGAAGCCGCGGCAGTGCTGACCGCCCGTGACGCCGTGGGACTGAGCATCACTGGCACTGGTAACATCAATGGCCGGTCGGAAGAGTTCATGCTCCGCTACGATCAGGAAAACGAATGGTGGCTGCCCAAACCATTTCGTCCCCGGCTGGCATTTTTGACCGGATGTCGCGAACTGATGGTGCGGGACATTGGCTTTACTCATGCTCCGAGCTGGACGCTGCATCTGCTGGGTTGCGATGGGGTACACGTGACGGGAGTGAAAATTAAAAACCGGCTGGATGTGCCCAACTGCGACGGCATCGATCCCGACCACTGCCGCAACGTGGAGATCAGTCGCTGCCGGATTGTATGCGGAGACGACGCCATCGTGGTGAAGACATCCCGTCGTGGAGGGATTTATGGAGGCAGTTCGAATATCCTGGTGCGCGATTGTGTAATCGAGACGCAGGATTGCGGACTGAAAATCGGCACTGAAACCACCAGCGACATCCGCCATGTTCGCTTTGAAGACTGTGAAATCATCAGCAGTGGTCGTGGTTGCACCATCCAGTTGAGGGATGAAGGCGATGTCAGTGATGTGGTTTTCAAAAACATTGTTTTCAAGTCACGTTATCATGCGGCCCCTTGGTGGGGAAAAGGAGAAGGCATTTCATTCACCGCCTTGTCCCGCAACGCGGGCTCGAAGTTGGGCAGGATTTCCGGAGTGAGAGTGGAGAATGTGACCGGTCGTGCGGAAAACAGTGTGCGCATCAGCGGTTGTCCGGAAAGCAGGATAGGCGACGTGGTATTCGACAAGGTTGCGGTCACGCTGGATCGGTGGACCAACTATCCCGGCGGCATGTGGGACAACCGGCCGACGAATGTCGTACCTGGAATCGAAAGGCACGCCACTCCGGGAATGCATATCCGATATGCCGATAATGTATTGTTGCGGCGCTGCGGCGTGGAGTGGGGCGGAAATTGTCCGGACTATTTTTCCCATGCTTTGGAAGCTCACGATGTCACCGGGCTGGTTTGTCCGGACTTTTCCGGGAGCTCGGCGCATCCGGAAAAACTTCCTGCGCAGTCGATTCTCTAGTTTGGCAGGGTGCATCGATTGAAGTCCGATTAGCCAGACGGCCCCGGTTGTTTGGCCAATTTCGAAAGCAGAGCCGGTGCGATATAGTGGTCTTTCACAACTATTCCTCACATGTCCTCTGCTCTTACCCAGAACCAATTGATTGAAGCTCCCGCATCTGATGCCTATCGCGCGTACGAAACGCTCGGTTACGTCGAAGCCTACGATGCGATTCTAAACGGCGACTACGCTTTTGTCGCCTACAAGGAAACGGATCGCGCTTCCGGCAACTATGTCGTGAAGGTCAGTTCCAAAGGAACGGCCGGGGCCACGTTTGATCCGTCAGCGATCCGCACGCGTTGTCGTGAGGCTGGCGCAAAGAACGAAGCGTATTTTATTTGGGGCTGGTCATTCACGCCCTCGGCGGGTGATCCCCGGCAGATCGAGTTCCGGGTTCATCAGAAAGCGGGCGCGCCCGTGGCACTGGAAATCTTTGTGGTCACGCGTAAAGCGGATGGCTCGGCTCACCCTGCCAAATCCTTGCGCATGGAAAATTTCATGACGGAAGCCGCCCCGGCCCGGGCTCCGCTGGTGGAAGCACCGGCCTCGGATGGTTACCGGATCTATAAAACGCTCGGCTACGTCGAGGCCTATGATGCGGTGCTCAATTGCGATTACGCGTTCGTTGCGTACCAGGAAACCGAGAAGGATTCGAATCAGTGGCGCATCTGCATCAAATCAACGCAGACTGCCGGTGGCAGTTTTGATCCCGCGGCAATCCGCAGCAAAGCACGCGAGGCGGGCGCGCAAGGGAAGGCTTACTTTACGTGGGGCTATAGTTTCGAATCGTCGGCGGGCGACCCTCGTCAGATCGAATTCCGCGTTCATGTGGCCGATGGCCAGCCGAAGGAAGTGGAAATCCACGTTCGCCTCCGCAAGGCCGACCATAGCGCCGATCAACCCAAAGCCGTCCGGTTTGCCTGGCCGCAATAAATGATGGCGGGCACAAACATTGCCATGCAACAGGCGCCTGTGCGCGAGCCAGGCCTGCTATTGCCATGCACCAGGAAATTGAAGCCCTGCCAGGGGTGTTGCGGACTTTGCTTGAAGCCGAATTGGCCGCAGGGAACGAGATTGTCGAAGTCGGGCACTCCTTCCCTGCGCCTCCCACCGGGGCGTTCTTCAAACTGAGCAAGCCTCTGCTCACCCGGGAGCGGAAATCCGGTGACGGCATCGATTACCGCGCGCGCAACGGCACGCTTTGTTCAGGAGAAATTACGGATGGTGCCCGCCGTTATTTTTTGATGGAACCGCCGCTCGCCGACGGGACTCAGGGCTTTGATTCTGCGCCGCGAATGCCCGGGGCATTTGGTCTGGGCGGTTCAGCAGCTCAGATCAGGTTTCAGGGCAGTACCGTGATTGATTACGAAAAATGGCGCGATGGTGACGGATACGATTTGGACGCATGGGCAGAAATGTCGACGGCTGAAAAACAGTCGGCCGAAGCCGCTTTGATCTCCCGGGGCGTCCATGACTGGCGGGATGTCGAAGCGCTCCTCCACATCCGCACCGCGGCCACGATAAAGGTGGTCCAGGCGGCCATCGATCATCCCGATCCCATGGTGAAAATCGCCATTGCCCGCTTTGCTCCGGAATTTATTCCGGCATCGGTTCAGGAGGAGATAGCGGTGAGCCAGCTCGGATCGGCCGTCTTCTTTGACGGACTTGGCCCGGTGCTCGATTGGATCGCGGAGTTTCATCCCCCACAGGTGATTGCAGCACTTTTGCGTGGGGCACTCGGTCGCCCCGGACAAATCGCCGTTCATTTTGCCGCGATGCTTTGTTATGTTCGGGGCCAGGCACCCGAGCCGTTTGATTTCAAGCAGCGCAGTTTCTTTCTGCGTTTTGACACGGAATCGCGCACTGATCGCGAAGCGGCGTTCACTGAGCTTTGCCAGAAGATCGGGGTGAATCCGGCTCCCTATTTGTCCGATGCAACGGCGACATCCGCCGATGTTCCGATCGTAAACAGGGAAAACTATACGGTCGAAGTGGACGAGCGGGGAGAGGTGCTCACGTACTGCGAACCGGATCGTTCGGCACACGTCATCTGCACGTTTCGTCCGGTGCCGTGCATCGCCACGCGAACGCTTTCCAATTGGTATTATCCGCGGGGTCGCCGGACGGAAAAAATGAACGCAGCGGAGAGGGAATTGATTCTCAACCGCATTGCCGCTGATTGCCGAAAAAATCACCGGATGTCCCGGCTGACGTTCGAATAACCGCGGCCCTCCGGGGAAATCGCTAGCCGTTTGACCCAAGGAGGTCGGCCAATTTCGAGGCGGGTCCTGTTTCGGTAGGATGGAATTTCACCCAGTCAGCACCGGCTCACGCCCACTTATTATCGCCCGGATATTTTATGAATCAGCCACTCGCACGCCTCCAGGTTTGCATTTTATTTTTTCTCCTTGTGACCGCCAGCGCGGTTACCGCCTTGCTTTCGGGTTGTCAGGCTCCGAGTTCGCAAGTGACCGTCGCCGGTACGCAGGTGCGGATGATCACGCTGGACGAACTGGAGAAAACCCTTCCGGCGCACCCGATTCATGTGGTGTTTGATGTCGACGATACGGCGCTCTTTACGAGTGCGGGATTTCAATGGGGGACCCGCACCTATGGCAAAGAAATCGTTTCCGCCGGGGTGAGTGTGCGGGAGGAGGATCTGCCGACACCGGAAGCGAAGGCGAGCTATCGCGAGTTTTGGCGGAAAATGAACAATGAGCTTGATCAATTCAGCGTGAAAAAATGGATCGCGGGAGAATTGATCGAATTGCACAAAAAGCGCGGCGACCGGATATTTTTTGTCACCAAGCGGATTCACACGGAACACGAGGCGCTGACACGGTATTTGAGCGAGACATTTGCCCTCCCGGACATGGAACCGGTGATTTTCACCAATCGCGGCTCCAAGACCCCTGCTTTCAAAAAAGTAACGGCGGAGATCAGTTATGGGGATTCCGATGGCGACATCCGCGACTCGATCGAAGCGGGAGTGCGACCGATCCGGGTGATGCGTGCGCGGACTTCCGTGAACGTGGAGCCGGTCCATAACGGCGCATTTGGTGAAGAGGTGTTGATCAATTCGGAATTCTGACGCGACGGATCATAAAACCCATGTCATCACTCCTGGTAAATACCACGACCCTGTGGGCCTGCACTGCCGTAGGTCACATAAACTCGGGTGAAACCTTTCGGCGTGGGTTCGAACTCTGTCTGGTCGCGCACGATCCCGGCGAAAGTGGGGTTGCCCGGGTGCACCACCGTACCGGCCAGTCGCTGTTGGTCAGGCTGCCGGCGGCGATTTCCAGCTCGGACCTGAAGCGGGCCAAGGCGATCACCAAAGGCTCGTGGTATATGCTCAGCGGCAACCCTCTGACATCGACTCTACTGTTGAAACTCAGATCGAGGGCCGTAGCCGGATTTCGTGCGACACTCGACCGTGTAATCAGCCGCGGTGATCAGATCGCTCTTCTGCTCCATGGTGAAGCCGTGGGCGTACTCATGTTCAACCGCCCGCTCGCAAAAGACGAGATTGCGATCGATGCCTCGTTTTTTTCGGACGGTACCGAGAAGGAAAAGGAATCCGATACGCGCCACCTCGCCGATCAGATTAATTCGACGCTTTATTAAGATGAAGGCCAAATCGGGAAAACCGGCCGATCGCGCGGTCGAAGTCGTCGACTACGTCACCATTAATAGGGCGGTGGAAAAGGCGCTCGATCTCACGTGGACCGGGAAGAATCAAGCGTTGCTAAAAAAGCAGGTCGGGGCCGCGAACTATCGGAAATTGGAGGAGATTACAGCCTTCGTCTCGAATCAGGATGCCTGGCTTGGTGCGAGCAATCTGTCGGCGGCCGCTGATGTCGTCGCGGGTAAATTGAGCCAGCACTTTCCGCAGCTTTCCCAAGTGGCGGTGTTTAAAATTGTCAATCAGGCGACCTACGGATGGCGTTGAGGTGCGGGTTGCAATCTTCGACAAACCCCCAGGCGACCGGGGTTGACGGTGTCCGTGACATCGCCGGCAACTCCACACGGGACACGCATTCCGGCCTGCAGGTCCTGCTTGGCTAGTGATGCTGGGAACGGCCGGCCATCAAGCCTGTTACAAGGACAAAACCGTAGACCGCGCCGATCACAAGCGGCGGGCCGCCCGCAACTGCGAGGGCAATGGCCTGTGCGTGGTCGGTCCCGGTGCGAAACCAGAGAAACATGCTGGCTACCACCATTCCAATCAAACCGGCGACCACCTTCAGCAATGACGCGGGAATTCGTCCGCCCCAGTTGGCGAACATCACACCGATTACATACAGCAATCCAAGCAAGTCGCCTGTCCACGCAACGAAAATGGGGAGGTGATCAGGGAAATGGATTCCGGCAATCAGTGCGGCACCGAGTATCATCCAGACCAGCCATGAAATCATGGCGGCTGGTGTCAGCCGGCCGTGTCCCGCGCGAAAGCCCCAGTGCACCACGCCAAATCCAATTCTTCCCCCCAGCGTGGCGATACCCGGAGGTTGTCGTGAAATCAAAATTGCTGCGACCGCACAGGAGGCGGCGACTACAGCGCTCCACACCATAATGGCATGGGAGAATTCAAATTGGTTGGCGAACGCTGCGGCGAGCGCGGCCATGCCGGTCCAGATTGTCAGGCGTGCGATCATGCTGAAAAGGGTTTCAATTTCTTCGTTACGAGACAGAGAAATTTCTCTGCGCAATCTTTTCCCGGACGCATTTCCCGTTTTTGTAAGCGAGAACGAGTGGGCGCGCGACGATTGGCATCAGCGGCCAGGCCAACACGAGGGACATCAGCGTCATGCCGGTGATCGATTGCTTTTGCGCGAACCAATGGAGCGAGGCGCCCGTCGCGGCGGAAAAGAGCAGACCCAGGAGGATGAGGAATACGCCGAGGCCTGGTCCCGACGGAGAACTGCGATTGCGCTCCGTCAAAATGGCAATGAGCGCATAAGTCAAAGCGATGAACAAGGTGCTCCAGAGGAGCCAATCCACAACAGTGAGGAATTTCATGACCGGGTAAGTGTCCCCGGAGCCTAATGAAATCCGCCGCCAGCGACCATTGGCCATTCGCCGTCGTCCGAACGGCTAGGAATTTCTCGGTGAAAGCTTCCGCTGGGTTGACGTTGCGAGCCACGGCCATGGCTCGCTTTGTGCCGTCAATTCATCTCACCGGGACGTTGGTGACAGGCGATTGGAGCGGATCAGTACCGTATAATTGAGCAGCTCTCCGACGGGGGAGACGAAGAACACGTCACGATATTCTCTTCCGGGAACTTCCAGTTCGTAGAAATTGGGACTCATCGGTTGTACGTCGCCGCGCATCGTGAACGTGCAGGCAATTTCCGATGGCAATTGTTTTTGTCCCACGTTCTGCATGCGAATCCAAACCCGGATGCGGCCGTCCTTAAGTGGATGCGCTTCCACTTTCAACAGACGCACGGCACTCGTATAGGCTTTGGAAAGGGATTTATTGATGGGGACAAGCACCAGGCCGGTCCAATCGCGTTCGATCAGGCTGACGGAATCGCCATCAGCAGTCAGCCCGCGGGGAGGCGGTTGTCCCCGTGAATCCACCTGTTCGATTTTTGGCGGCAGCGCGTCAGGAGCCAGGGATGCCATGGCTTCCGGAAAACCCGTAGTGTCCACGATATCGTGAGCGAGGGTGTCGGTTTGGGCCGCATCGGTCAGATGTACCACCACGGTTTCGACAGCTTTCGACATGGGAGGGGGAACTGTGGGCGCGGCGGGCAAATGGAGCGAGGGTGCCGGAGCAGTGGGAAGTGTGGGAGCTACCACCAACGGAGGAGGAGTCGGCTTTGGCGCAGAAGGCGCAGCAGGTTTGGGCTGAACCGGCTCTGGCGCAACGCAACCGCCGAGCAGTCCGGCGACGAGAAGAGCTGACGACAAAACACGAAGGGAACTCAATTTCATTGGCTGGGAGGTGGGGTGGGGAAACACACGGTGTGAGACATGTGTTTCATCAACTTGGCCGAAATGTCGGGAAGGGAAAAGCTTCGAATACGGTTAAGTACGTCACAAAACGTTAAAAGTGAGGCACCTTATTTCCCTGATTGTTCCCGATTTGGCATTTCCAGCGGGATAATGGCGTGGCGCCGGAGTTCCACCCCGCGCAAAAAGGTGACAATCGCGCGTTCCCCGATGCGATCTCCCGTAAGCAGCTTGTGCAGGCTGTCGACCGCGGGCGTCGGAATACCGTCAAGGGCGACGACGATGTCGCCCTCGAGCAAACCGGCGCGATCGGACGGGCTCGATTTTTCGATGCTGACCACCAGCACACCGCTTTCCTGGGCGAGATGATGATAGCGCGCGACCTTACGGATCAACGGAACGTTTTGTCCGCCGAGACCGATGAAGCTGCGCCGAATGCGGCCTTCCTTGATCAGCCATGCCACCACCCAACGTGCGGTATTGCTCGCGATGGCGAAGCAAATGCCTTGGGCCGGGCGAATGATGGCGGTGTTTACGCCAATGACTTCCGAACGCGTATTCACGAGCGGACCGCCGGAATTGCCGGGATTGAGCGCGGCATCGGTCTGAATGACGTTGTCGATCAAGCGACCGGAAGCACCGCGCAGCGACCGCCCCAAGCCACTTACTATACCCGCGGTCACGGTTTGTTGGAAACCCATGGGCGATCCAATGGCGATCGCGATCTGTCCGGGTTTAACGGCGTCGCTGTCTGCCAGCTTCAAATGAGCCAGGTCGTCGGCGCTGACGTGCAGCACCGCCAGATCGGTGTCGGGATCGTCGCCAATCAGCGTGGCCGCAAGTTTGCGACCGTCGGCGAGGAAAACCCGCAGGTCTTTTCCTCCATGCACCACATGGCTGTTCGTTAACAAATAACCGTCGGGAGAAATGAAAAATCCCGAGCCCGAACCACCAGGAGCGTTGTTGCCGCGCACTTCGATGTGGACTACGGCGGGATGGGCGGCGGCCACCGCACCAGAGACGGCATTCGAATAGGCATCGATCAACGACTCATCGGCGAGCTCCGTGGTTTCGCGTACAAGTGTGGCAATCATGATCCGCTCAATGAGTGCGGAAAATCAGTGTATGCAAACCGCCCTGGGGAACGAGCGAAGCCGGCCTCAGGCATTGGGCGAAGTTTCGCCGCTGGCGAAAGGGTCCGTGGACTTTCGCGGACCACCAGTCCAACGCTGGAATGCCGAAGGGTCCTGAAAATCGGGACGGATGATTTCCGGCGGACCGCGCCAGTGTGACATTTTTTCCGCGGGGTAAGGTTGGCACAAACGTTCCACCGCTTCAGGAGCCAGCGGCTGATCACCCAGCCAGTCCGTCGCGTCCCAATCGTGCAATATCGCCGGCATGCGGTCGTCGAAGGCTGCGATCACCGGATTTGGATTCGTCGTTACCATGATGCAACGTTCGGGTTGATCGTCGTTGGCCGGAAACCAGAGGGCCGCGATGGGAAAGGCGTCACGGACCGGTATGCTGAAGTAATGCCCGATTTTTTTCGAACCGTCGGTTTCCCACTCGAAAAATCCATCGGCGAGAATCAGGCAGCGACGGGACTGAAGGGCCGTTTTCCACATGGCCTTGCTGATCAGGGAATCCGTTTTCAGGTTGGCGATGAGTCCGTCGGCCGTCCATGTGCCCCAGCGCATGACTCGCAAGGGATGATCCTTCGCTTTGATCACAACCGGGATGTCGCACTTCGGCGAAATGTTATAGATGGGATGCCATTGCTTGGTGAAATGATGGCCTGGCGCATACCTGCTGCCCAGCGCACGAATCTCCCTTAGTTTTGAAGCTGAGTAGCGATTGCACATTTGGCGCAACATGCCTCCCGGGTATGCTCCGTCAAACGATGCAGACGGCAATGTTCAGGTTTTTTCATCATGGATTTTCCGCAGCAAACACACTTTGCCTGCGGAAGATCGCAGCAGCATGTGGACCACGTTTAAACCGATCATCAAACATTGTTCCGTGATCCCGCGCCATCGGGCATTCCACTAGTTTTTCCCCGCTGCCCATTTTCACCCCAAAAAATTTGGTCCCTGGCAGCCAATTGGGTGTCCGACGGGAATTGTCACTTTGCGCGCCAGTCAAAAGGCGTGGTGAGTCGCCGATATCAATTCAGAAAGGCGGGCAATCCTCCGGGCGCAATTCAGGCGAGGCCCTTTATCCCGATTCGGAAAAGGTCTGCCGGGGCGCAGGATTCGCCCCTGCGGAATTACGCGTGTCAGCTCTTTTGGAAAAGGTAATGGCTCACGTGCCATTCCTTGCCGTCGTGGAAGTTCCAGAGTTCTGCGCAGGAGAGATAAAACACCCGCCAGTAAGCCCACCACTTTACCGCGTGCCGGGCGCCGTAGGTTTTCGCGAATAACGGCATGAGGTCTTTCCTGTGCGCATCCATGTTTTTCAGCCAGTGTTCCGAAGTTCTGGCGTAGTGCGTGCCGTTGACCTTCCAGTCCTGGCGCAACGTCAAATCGTCCTGAAAACGGCCGAAAAGATCGTGCGACGGCATTTGTCCGCCGGTGAAGAAATATTTGCTCATCCAATCCGTGTCGTCGCGGACCACGAAATGATAGGCGAAATCCTTGTGCACGAAAACGTGGGCGAAAAAATAGCCGCCGGGTTTCAACCAGCGGGAGATGTTTTTCATCAGGCGCGGCCAGTTCTTCATGTGCTCGAACATTTCGACTGAGACCACGCGATCGAACCGGTCTGCCTCGATGTCGAAATCATTCATGTCGCAGGTGATGACGCGGATGTTTGGCAGGCCGCGTTTTTGGACTTCGCCGGTGATGTGTTCCCGTTGTGTGCGCGAGTGTGAGACCGCGGTGATCCGGGCGTGCGGAAATTTCTCCGCCATCCAAAGCGTCAACGATCCCCAGCCGCAGCCGAGCTCCAGGATATCAAGTCCATCGGCCAAACCGGCACGCTCACAGGTGATGGCCAGCATCTTTTCCTCTGCCTGGCCCAGGGTTTCATCTCCGTTTTCGTAAAAGCAGCTCGAGTATTTCAGACGCGGGCCAAGGCACTTTTGGTAGAACAAGGTGGGGACTTCATAGTGCTGTTCCTTCGACTCGGTCGTGTTGACCGCAATGGGGTGGGTCCGGAGATCGGCGGCAAACCCGCGCACCTTGGCTTCGTTGTCGGCGGATTGCTCTTCGCGAAGTCGCTGGCGCAACAGGCGGCGAATGCCGATGCGGATCAGCCAGTCCGGAAGAATATTTTTTTCGAGCAGGGCGTCGATCATGGGATTTTCCTCGGCAGCCCGGGAATGAAGGCGTTCGTGGTTTTTTGATAGCGACGATAGGCATCGCCCTTCGAACGCAGGGACTGTTCCTCGGTAAGGGGTATTCCTGTTACGCGCAGCAACAGGTAAAGGATGCTCAATGGACCAATTGCACCCAGCCAGCCCCAAGGCGACGCGAGTGCGAAGACAAGGTAGGCGACCCAGATCAACCACTCGAAAAAGTAATTGGGATGACGGCTGTAGTGCCACAGACCCACGTCGCAAACGCGCCCTTGATTGGCTTTGTTGCGTTTGAACGCGGCCAGTTGTGCGTCGGAAACGGCCTCACCGGTGATGGCGATCAACCAAAGGGCAGCACCGGCAATTTCCAGCGCGCCAAGTTTTGGGGCTGGATTGAGGCTCACGACGAAAAACGCCACGCCGAGCAGCACGACGGAGAGCGCCTGCATCTGGAAAAACGCGCCCATTTTAAAAGCAAAATTGGCCGCCCAGTTCTTGCGCAATTGTACGTAGCGCCCGTCCTCCACGGGGTGGTGACTCATTACGCGTCGGTAAAGGTGCGTGCCCAACCGCAGGCTCCAAACAATCACGAGAGCGGCGATGAGGGCTTTGCGTACCGGCCAGCCATCTCCGAAAATGCCATAAAACAAAGCCAGGCCCGCGAAGGAATAGGACCAGACGATGTCCACGATGCCATAGTTATCGAGGCGTCGCGCCAAACCATAAAATATCGCAAAAATCACACAAAGTCCGACCGCGGCAGAGAGAATCAAAGAGAGCGGGCTCATGGCACATCGGTCGGCTGTTGGAGGTTGTCCGGTATTATGCGAGACACGCGAGTCCGCCACTGACGGCGAGGAGTGCCGCGGGAATCCACCACGCTACCGGCCGCGAATCCGGTTTGCGCACGAGTATGTTTTCAAGGGACTCAGTTGAAGCGACTCGAAAAAGCTGGATCAGACAATAGA
>JBEHXD010000016.1:0-24654 GCA_048498875.1 Verrucomicrobiota bacterium | reverse complement strand
AAAAACAGCGCCGCTTCCACCTCCGTCGCCGGTGCCCCCTGGCGGATGATCGTCTTGTCGGCGCGCGCCCCGGCGAGCAGCGAAAGCGCGCCCAGCAGGATGCTCTTGCCGGCTCCCGTTTCACCCGTGACCGCCGTGAACCCGGTTTCGAAATCCAGTTCGACCTCCTCGAGCAAGGCCAGGTTGCGGATGCGCAGCGATTGAAGCATGGCCCGATAAGGGCACAAAAACCGGGCGCTTTTCAAGCGGCGTGTGGCCGACGCCGACATTTTCTTAATCGTGGCCATCAGCCGCTTGCCACACCCCCGCCCCAGCCGGCCAAAAAACGGCTTGCGAAGCCCGGAATGTATGCAAGTGGTTACTTGCATGAAACGCACCGGTTCCACTGTCGCCTCCACCCGCGAACGCCTGCTGGCCGCTGCTGCCCGCGTCTATGTTCGCGCGGGCCTGACCGGAGCAACCACCCGCGAGATCGCCGAGGAGGCGGGCGTGAACGAGGTCACGCTGTTTCGTCATTTCAAGAACAAGGACCGGCTGCTCGCCGCGGTCGTTGGGGATAATTTCGGCGAGCCTTCCAGCGAACAGTTCGTGGCCCCGGAACCCTCGGACGACCTGCGGAAGGATCTGCTCAAGCTGGCGAAGCTCTACGAAAAACTGCTCACCGCCAATCTCCCGCTCGTGCGCACCATGCTGGGGGAAATCCAGCATCACGGACGCGAGCACGAGCAGCAGGTGTTTCGCAGCATCTTCATTCCCCTCAAGGCGGCGGTCAACGCGCGTCTCGCCCTGGCCCATCAGGCGGGGCAATTGCGCAAGGACACCAACCCGGAGATGCTCCAGGATCTCCTCGGCGGAATGATTTTCATGGGCGTGCTGCGCCGTTCGATTTCCTGCATCAAACTCAACTATTCCGCCAGCGCCTATCTTGAATCCGCCGTTGATCTCGTACTGCGTGGAAACTCGCCGGACGGAGCCGGCGCATGAGCGCGGCCGCAAAAGGCCTGTATGGTTCCGACCGGAGCCTGCTTTCCCCCACCGCGGCGCGGATGGCGGACAAGGGCATCCTCAAGTGGATCATTGCCCTGACCGCCGCGCTAGGCGCGATTCTCGAGGTGATCGACACGAGTATCGTCAACGTGGCAATGCCGGACATTCAGGGCAACCTGGGCGCGACGCTCGCGGAGGTCGGCTGGATTTCGACGGGCTATGCCTGCGCCAATGTGGTGATGATCCCGCTCACCGCTTGGCTGTCAGACCGGTTTGGCCGGAAACACTACCTGATTTTTTCGCTTGCGGGTTTCACCGCTTCGTCGGTGTTGTGCGGCCTCGCGACCAATCTCCCGATGCTGATTGTCGCGCGGGTGCTGCAGGGACTCTGCGGTGGCGGACTGATCGCGAAGGCCCAATCGATCCTGTTTGAAACCTTTCCGAAAAGCGAACAGCCCGCCGCACAGGCGATTTTTGGCATCGGCGTCATCGCCGGACCAGCGCTCGGACCCGTCCTGGGTGGGTACCTGACTGACACGCTCGGCTGGCGCTGGATTTTCTTCATCAATTTGCCCGTGGGAATTTTCGCCATTCTCATGACCTTGATTTTCCTGCCACGCGATGTCCCGTCCGAGCGCACGAATGCGTCCGTCGATTGGGCTGGCATTGGTTTGCTGACGATTGGACTTGGCTGCCTGCAGACGTTACTCGAAGAAGGCCAGCAGGAGGATTGGTTCAGTTCGCGGTTCATCCTCGCCATGGCTTTTGGGGCGCTGGCCGGACTTGGGTTGTTCATCTGGCGGGAACTCACGACCGAACATCCCGCGGTGGATCTCCGCGTGCTGCGGCATCGCGCCCTCGCTGCCGGAAGTATTTATTCGCTCGTGCTGGGCATGGGACTTTACGGCGTGATGTTCGCCGTGCCGATTTTTGTGCAGGATTACCTGCAATTCACCGCCACCCAAAGCGGCTTCCTCCTGATGCCCGGTGCGATCGCGTCGGCCGTGATGATGATCGTGATGGGCAAGGTTTCCGGGCGCGTTGACTCGCGACTGCTGATCGCCGGCGGAGCGCTCGTGCTCACGACGTCGGCGGTGCTTTTGTCGCACATCAATCCCGATACCGGCACCGAAACCCTTTTCTGGCCACTGGTGCTGCGCGGACTGGGCACGGTGGCGATGTTTCTTCCTTTGAGTCTGGCGACGCTCGGCGACTTGCCGAAGCGCGACGTCGCGGCCGGCTCGGGTTTCTACAATCTGATGCGTCAGATGGGCAGCAGCATCGGCATCGCTCTCATCACAACCGCCCTCGCCCATCGCGAATCGATCCATCGCGCCGTGCTCGCGGAAAAAATCAACGCTTCAGCTCCCGAAACCCTTTCGCGAATGCATCTTTTCACCGGTGCGTTCAGCCAGCACACCTCCGATCCCTCCCTGGCGCATCATCAGGCCTTGAAGGCGATCGACGGTATTTTGAACAGCCAGGCGCTACTGCTCTCGTTCGCCGATGTCTTTCTTTATGTCGCCGTCGCGTTCGTCATCACGCTTCCGCTCCTCTTTCTCCTCGGCAAAGGCGGCAACCGCCAGGCGGCGGCCGCCGCCCACTAATTTCAACCCACTAATCGCATGAACACTGCCACTGAAACTCCCGTCCAAAGCCCGGCCCGCACGGCGACGTCCGCCCGGCCTGCGACCCCGCAAAAGCCCGGGCGTTCGCCGGCAAAACTCGCGATCGGTGGAATCGTCGCAATCGCCGCTCTCGCCTGGCTCGTCCATTTCGGCCTGCATGCGTATCGCTACGTCGAAACCGACAACGCCTACATCACCGGCCATCTTCACCAGGTCAGCCCGCAAATCGACGGACAGGTGAAAGAGGTGCTCGTGCAGGACAACCAGGACGTAAAAGCCGGCGACGCGCTCGTGCGGCTTGATCCGTTGGAATTCGAAATTGTTGCGCAAAAAGCCACCGCCAACCTTGCCCAAGCCCGCGCCCAAGCCAGCGAGGCGGACGCCGCCATGGCCCAAGCCGATGCGCAGCTAGCGGAGGCCAATGCCCATGTGCTGCAAGCCGACGCGCAGGCGACGCAGGCGCAAGCCCAGCTTGATCTGGCGCGTCTCACCGCGGCGCGAACCGATCAGCTGTTTAAAAATGGCGGTGCCGCCACCCAGGCTTCCGTCGATGACGCCCACAGCCAGCTGAACGCCGCCCAAGCCACTCTTACTGCCGCGCAAGCTAATCGCACCGCTGCGGAAGCCACGGTTGGATCCGCCCACGCTGCGCAAAAATCCGCGGAATCGCGTCGCGAAGCCGCTACCGCGAATGTCGCGGTGGCGGAGGCCGCGCTGCAGGACGCCAGGCGCCAGCTCGCTTACACGACGCTGACCGCTCCTTCCGCCGGGCGCGTCGGCAACAAGCTGGTGGAATCAGGCAATCGTGTTTCCGCCGGCCAGGCGCTGCTGGCGATCACTGAACCTGCACCTTGGATCGTCGCCAATTTCAAGGAAACCCAGCTGCCCAAAATGGTCGTCGGCCAGCCTGTAGAAATCACGATCGATGCCCTGCCGGGCCAGAAACTCGGTGGCCACATCGATAGTTTATCGCCGGCGAGCGGCGCCCAGTTCGCGTTGCTTCCTCCAGACAACGCCACCGGTAACTTCAACAAGGTGGTTCAGCGCGTGCCGGTAAAGATCGTGCTCGATGCCGACAGCCTGGCGAAATTAGGTGACCGGCTGCGCTTCGGTTATTCGGTCATCGCCAGCGTCCGCGTGCGCTAGAGCAGACTAAAATAAAGTTTGGCCACAGAAGGCACAGAAAGCGCAAAAAAGAACGATGGTTTTGAGCCTTTTGTGCTTTTTGTGGCTAAAAAGTTAATCCGGCCGGCTTCCTCTGCGATTTGCCGGCAAATGCCCAAATCAGGCCGTTTTTTCCGGTGAATAATTTTTCTTGCACGCAGGGCCGCCGGTCGTGCTTAGTAACCCCTCGATTGGACCTTTAGCTCAGTTGGTTAGAGCGTTTCGTTGACATCGAAAAGGTCACTGGTTCGAGTCCAGTAAGGTCCACCATTTTATTAAACCGCAATTCAGCAATGGGTTGCGGTTTTTTGTTTTTGGAAAAAGTGTTCAGTGACAACGTAGGTGACAACGAGTGCATTAATGTTTCTGACAATTCTTGGACGCTTGTTTACCATGACTTGTGATGCGACGGGCTCAAAGAATTGCCTTCGAACGCTAGCCTCCTCGTAAGGTTTGATGGCGACTCGTGATCTCTTGGTCTTGGTTCCTTGCGGAGAGGCACTCGAAACCTACGCGAGACTGACGTTGCGTTGGATGGTCGCCTAGCCAATCTCCAACGCTTCCACCAAATGCCCAGTGAAGCCGATACATGCCGGAAGCATGTTGTGCCCCTTCTCCAATCAGCCGGTTGGGATAATGATCCCCACTCGATAGCGGAGCAGCGCACTATTACGGACGGCCGCATCGTTCCGCTCGGCAAGGGTTTCATCCGCAAGCCACCTCGTCGCGTCGATTACCTCCTGCGCTATGAGCGCAATTTTCCGCTCGCAGTGGTCGAGGCCAAAGCCGCTTACAAAACGGCTGGCGCTGGCCTTCAGCAGGGGAAGGAATACGCTGAAATGCTCGGCTTGAGATTCTGCTACGCGACCAATGGCGAGGAGATCGTCGAGTTCGACTACCTGACCGGTCGCGAGACGCGCATCGACCGCTATCCCACGCCAGCCGAACTGTGGGCGCGGTATCGTGCTGGCGCGAATCTCACCGATGACACCGCCGCCGTCCGCGTGCTCACGCCGATGAATCACACTGTCGGCAAGGGCGACCGCTACTATCAGGAAATCGCGGTCAACCGTGTCGTTGAGGGCATTGTCCAAGGTCGCCGCCGTCAGCTTCTCACTATGGCCACCGGCACAGGAAAGACAGCGGTTGCTTTTCAGGTTTGCTGGAAACTTTGGAACGCACGTTGGAGCCGTGGTGGCGAGCATCGCCACCCAAAAATCCTCTTTCTCGCTGACCGCAACATCCTCATCGACCAGCCCAAAGACGGGATTTTCGCCGCGTTCGGCGATGCGCGTTGGAAAATCGAAAACGGCATCGTGAATCTCGGGCGTGAGATGTATTTCGCCATCTATCAGGCGCTGGCCAAGGATGAGCGCCGCCCTGGTCTCTACCGGGAGTTTCCGGCAGACTTTTTCGATCTTATCATTGTGGACGAGTGCCATCGCGGCAGCGCACGGGATGATTCCAACTGGCGGGACATTCTCAGGTGGTTCACGTCGGCGTTTCAACTCGGCATGACCGCCACGCCACTCCGTGAGGACAATCGCGACACCTACCTCTATTTCGGCAACCCGATTTACACCTATAGCCTCCGGCAAGGGATAGAAGATGGCTTCCTCGCACCTTACCGCGTCCACCGCATCGTCACGGAATGGGACGCCACGGGATGGCGGCCGAGCGTAGAAGACCTCGACCGCTATGGCCGCGCTATTCCCGACGACGAATATCAGACGAAAGACTTCGAGCGAGTGGTCTCACTCCGCGCCCGCACTACCGCCATCGCGCGCCACATTTCTGATTTCTTAAAGAAAACCGACCGCTTCGCGAAGACGCTCGTTTTCTGTGTCGACCAGGAGCACGCCGACGAGATGCGCAGCGCGCTCAACAATCTTAACGCCGACCTCGTTGCCCAACATCCCGACTACGTCTGCCGGGTCACATCCGACGAGGGCGACATCGGCCGGGGCCACCTTGGCCGCTTTCAAGATGTCGAGACCCGCACTCCAACGATTCTCACCACGTCGCAATTGCTCACGACAGGTGTCGATGCGCCCACGTGCAAAAACGTCGTGCTCGCCCGCGTCATCGGCTCGATGAGCGAGTTCAAGCAGATCATCGGGCGCGGCACACGTGTGCGCGATGACTACGGCAAACTTTGGTTCAACATCCTCGACTATACTGGCTCGGCTACGCGCCTCTTTGCCGACCCCGATTTCGATGGCGAGCCCGTCCATGTCACCCAGGAGGAGATCGACGCTGCGGGCCTCGTTGTCTCTCCGGCCGAAATTTACCCGGAACCGCCAGTCAACGGTGCGATGGTCAATGAACCGCCCGAGGTTGTGATCGTGGAACCACCGGATGCCCAGCGCCGTAAATTCTATTTCGACGGCGGTCGCGTTGAAATCGCAGCGCACCTCGTCCATGAACTCGATCCCGACGGCAAACAATTGCGCGTCGTTCGCTACACCGACTACGCTGCAGAGAAAGTCCGCCTGCTCTGTCCCACTGCACCCGAGCTGCGCGCACGTTGGGCCGATCCCACGCAACGCGCGGACATCATCACTGGACTCGCCGAGCGCGGGATCAGCTTCGACGAGCTTGCCGCGAGTGCGCAGCAACCCGACGCTGATCCGTTCGACCTGCTTTGTCACCTTGCTTTCAATGCGCCACTGCGCACGCGTCGGGAACGCGCCCAGCGGCTCAAAACCGAGCGCAAGGATTTTTTTGAGCGCTTCGGTCCCGACGCACGGGCCATCCTCGACGAACTACTCGAAAAATACGCCGAACATGGCGATGCGCAGTTCGTGCTGCCAGACGTGCTCAGAATCGCACCGATTTCCGGTCACGGGCAACCCAGCGAAATAATCAAATTTTTCGGTGGGGCAGAGCAACTGCGCCTCGCCGTCACCGAACTCCAAAACGTCCTATATTCAGCATAACCGATCATGAACGAACAACCTGTCTGGGGCATACACGCCGGGCGTTTGGGCGAGGCTAATCTGCTTTTCATTCAGAAAAAAGTGATCGCCCTTGGTTGGCACGAAGTTGGCGATCTAAGCAAACTGCCGAAGGATCGCGAAGCGTTCAAAAGTGCGCTGGCCACTGCCTATCCAAATACGAAACCCGGTGCAGTGCCCACCACTGCGGGTATGCTTTACCGGTTTCTCCACGAGATGCAGGACAGCGATTTCGTCGCTTATCCCTCAAAAAGTGACCATCAAATCCACCTCGGACGTGTCACCGGTCCCTATAAGTTCCACGCGTCCGGTGATGCGCACTACTGCCATCAGCGCCCGGTCGAGTGGCTTCGCGTGGTTCCACGTACCAGCTTCACGCAAGGCGCTCTTTACGAGATCGGGTCGGCACTTTCCTTCTTTCTCATCAAAAACTACGCGACGGAATTTCGGATCGCGATTGACGGAAAAAGCGCACTCGTGCCGGCCAAAGGCGACCCATCGGTTGCGATTGTCGCCGACGAAATCGAGGACAACACCGCCGATTTCGTGCTCAAGTCACTTTCGCAGGACCTTAAAGGCCATGAATTCTCACACTTTGTTGCCCACCTGTTGAATCATATGGGCTATCGCACCCGTGTTTCATTGCCCGGTGCGGATGGCGGGATCGACATCGTGGCACATAAGGACGAACTCGGCTTCGAGCCTCCGATCATAAAAGTTCAGGTGAAGAGCATCGACGGAAGCAGTGGTGATCCCGAAGTTTCGGCCCTCTACGGGAAGGTCGACGACGAGGAATTCGGTCTCTTTGTGACCCTCGGCACATTCACCAAGCAGGCGGTCGCCTTCGCGAAAACAAAAAGCAATCTCCGTCTCATTGATGGTCACGACCTCGTGGCGCTGGTTCTCAATCACTACGAATCTTTCGATAGTCGCTACAAAGGTATTATTCCCCTCAAGCGAGTTTATGTTCCCACTCCTGCCGACGACGACCAAAGCTAATTTTCTTCATGCCACGTAAACCATCAAGTGCACTAGCTGCGCCTCCTACCACCGCCCAATCTCTCGGCAGTCTCCTCAAGTCTGCGCGAGACATCATGCGAAAGGATAAAGGCCTCAATGGCGACCTTGACCGACTGCCGATGCTCACGTGGATCATGTTCCTGAAGTTTCTTGATGACCTCGAGATGCAGCGCGAGCAAGAGGCAGAGCTGAGCGGCAAACGGTTCAAGCCCGCCGTTGATCAGCCATACCGCTGGCGCGATTGGGCTGCCAGCGCCCAAGGTCTGACTGGCGAAGCGCTAATCCAGTGGGTTAATCAGGACGAGGCTAAGGGGCCGGACGGCAAACGCGGCCTTGGCCTTTTCGCCTATCTGCGCAATCTTACGTCAAGCAATGGTGACAACAGGCGCGACGTGATTGCTACGGTCTTCAAAGGCGTGCAAAACCGCATGGTTAGCGGCTATCTCCTCCGCGATGTCGTCAATAAGGTCGCCGGAATCCACTTCACCGCAAGCAGCGAGCTCCATACCCTCGGCACGCTTTACGAGTCGATGCTCCGCGAAATGCGCGACGCCGCGGGCGACTCCGGTGAGTTCTACACGCCGCGGGCGGTAGTACGCTTTATCATAAAAGCCGCCGATCCGCGCCTCGGCGAGCGCGTGCTTGATCCAGCGACCGGCACGGGCGGTTTCCTAGTCGAGACGCTGGAGCACCTGCGCGCTCAATGCAAAACGGTTCAGCATCACCGCACACTACAGGAAACCTCACTTTTTGGATGTGAGCCAAAGCCGATGCCTTACCTCCTTGGGCAGATGAATCTCCTGCTGCATGGGCTTGATGCGCCACAAATCGACCCAGGCAACGCCCTGCGTTTCAAGCTCACCGAGATCGGCGAGAAGGATCGCGCCGACGTCATCCTCACCAATCCTCCCTTCGGGGGTGAGGAGGAGAAAGGCATTCAGGGAAATTTCCCGGAAGATAAGCAGACTGCCGAGACCGCGCTGCTCTTCCTCCAACTCATCATGCGCAAACTGCGCCGGGCTGCCCGCGCGGGATTTCCGCCAGCTCGTGCCGCCGTCGTCGTGCCCAATGGCACACTATTTGGTGACGGCGTATGCGCACGGATTAAGCAAGAGTTACTCACCGACTTTAATCTTCACACCATCGTCCGGCTGCCCAACGGCGTATTTGCGCCCTACACCATTATATCAACCAACATACTCTTCTTCGACCGCTCTGGCCCGACGAAAGATGTGTGGTATTACGAACAACCGCTGCCCGAGGGCCGGAAAAATTACACCAAGACCGCGCCTATCCAGTTCGAGGAATTCGGTGGTTGCCTCGCATGGTGGGACAAACGGAAGAAAAACGAGCGCGCATGGAAAGTCGCAGCGAAGGAGTTACTTGAATCCGGGTGCAACCTCGACCGCAAGAACCCTAGCGGAAAAGAAAACATCATTCACCTTCCGCCTGAACAACTCGCCGCAAATATTCTCCAGAAGCAGCAGAAAATCGCCCAAATCATGAGTAATATCCAGAAACTCCTCTCTCAGCCCAACAAATGAGCGTCTGGCCGAAAGTTAAGCTCGGAGACGTGTTGCGCTATAGGAAGGAGTTCATCACCATCGAGGACCTACAGGATTATCGTCGTCCTCGTGTTCAACTCCACGCTCAGGGAATTGTGCTCCGCGATACTGTAGCGGGCGCGTTTATCAAAACCAAAAGACAGCAAGTTTGTCGTGCAGGGGAGTTTCTCGTGGCAGAGATTGACGCCAAGGTGGGCGGATTTGGAATCGTACCTTCGGGACTCCATGGCTCAATCGTCAGCAGCCACTATTTCCTCTTCGTGATCGACGAGGCTAAACTTAACCGGACGTTTCTCGACTATTTCATTCGCACACCCGCGTTTCGCGAACAAATTGCCGCGCAGGGTTCGACGAATTATGCCGCTATTCGTCCATCTCATGTACTTAGCTACCAAATACCACTGCCGCCGCTAGCAATGCAGCAGCAGGTGGTTGCTCAAATCGATGAACTAGCCAGTCAAATCCGCGAAGTGCATACGCTGCGTCGAGAGGAAGAAACTGAAATGCAGCAAATATTGCTAGGCTCATTTCGACGAATCGCAGATGGGGCACCGCAACGACAAATGCGAGAAATAGCCCCATTGGTGCGCCGCCCAATCGCAATACTCGCAACAGAGAACTATCCCGAAATCGGAATTCGATCTTTCGGAAAGGGGACATTTCACAAACCTGCACTGAGTGGTTTCGAACTTGGAAACAAACGTGTTTTTAAAATTCACGCGGGAGACTTATTGTTTAGTAATGTATTTGCTTGGGAGGGTGCAATGGCCGTCGCCAAGCAAGAGGATGCGGGCCGAGTCGGCTCCCATCGCTATATTTCATGTGTTCCTAAACAAGAAGTCACAACCTCGCGATTTCTATGCTTCTATTTCCAAACGGCTGAAGGATTGGGGAAAATCCAAGAGGCCTCACCGGGGGGCGCTGGCCGCAATCGTACCCTTGGCATTGGCGCGCTAGAATCAATCGAAGTCCCTATACCCTCAATCAAGAGTCAGCAGTGGTTCAACGAATTGCAGACAGAAATGGAGGCGCTGAAACGCCTGCATGTCGAGACTGCCGCCGAACTGGATGCCATCCTCCCTGCCGTCCTTGACCGTGCGTTCCAGGGACCACTCGTGCTTGCGGATTTAACGGAAACGACGAGGCCAATCAGGGAGACCGCAGCGCATATAAGGATGACCTTCGGAGCTGAGGACTATTTCTTACAGCTTATCCCTGCACTCTTGCGAGCAGCGGGTGGCAGGCTGGAGCTGGATCATCTCAACGCAGCAGTGGCATTACTCTTCTTGCCGAAGGTCCTGCATCCGCTCATCGCAAGCGTAGGGGGCGCAGATGCCCGGGTTCATTTCGAGCGATTCAACCAGCCGTTGAAGGACTCGGCCTTCGTTCCCATGTTGCACGTTTTAATCAAGACGGGAGCAATCACGTGCGAAGTTGCCAATCGGGTCACGTCGCTTCACTTGCACGAGTCTGCTGCACCACCGATTCAACCAGTGGTTGAAGAAGACGCGCGCCTTCTCGCAGCGACGGTGAATCTCATTCCGCCTTCGCCTGTGCAGGCGACCGTCAGCAAGCTGTGTCCCAAACCTGAAGAGTTACTGGCCATGTCCTGAAACCTCTCCTCCCATGCCCCGCCAAGAAGAGCTATTTCCTCCGACCACGGGATTTCATCCGGATACCTCGTTGAGCGAGCCGCGCCTTTGGGTGCGTGAGATGCGGATATATCGGGTGCTGGCTCCGGGGGAGGGAAATCTGTTGAGGCAAATCACGCTGCGCCCGGGTTTGAACATTCTTTGGGCCAGGCCCCGGGATCGCACACAAGCGCCGCAACTCCACGCCCCCGGAGTGTCCGGCCATGCAACGGGCAAGACAACCTTCTGCCGCTTTGTCCGTCACCTGCTCGGTGAAGCGGCTTTTGGCAACGATGAGCAACGGGCTCGGTTGCGACAGGTATTACCGGACGGATGGCTTGTCGGTGAAGTGCGGATTGACGGTGAAACATGGTTGGTTTGCCGACCGTTCAAGATCGGCTCTCACGCCGCTATTTATCGAGGCCGTGCAATTGAAAATCTCTTCGCGGACGATGACGGACGCGTGTCTATTGAGGACTACCGGACGCGGTTGGATGAAGTTTTGGCGGAGCCATTGCCGGTGGCGACTTTTGCCACGTCACCCACACCGATCACCTGGGCGCACCTCATGCAATGGCTGACCCGTGATCAAGAATGCCGTTTTGCCGGGCTGGCCGATTTGAGGCATTCGACCAGCGATTCCGAGGCCCCCGACATGGCGGCAGAAGACCGGCACTTTCTTTTTCGCGCCGTGCTCGGCTTGATCGACACGACCGAGCAGGCAGAGCTTGAGATTAACAAGACATTGCTTGGAAAACGACAACGCGCGGAGCGTGACGCGCCGCTGCTGCGCTTCCGGGGTGATTCCGCTCTTGCTCGCATCCGTGGCCAGTTGCCGGATTTTCGCACCGACCTAACAGGCGCTGACTTTCTCAACGCTGTTACTGTCGAGTGGAAACGAAGGGTGAGCGATTTCGACGGTCAGTTAAAATCCGTGCGTGAGCCTGAGTCGCTGCGGACGGCGCGGGCAAAAGTCGTAGAAGCCGAAGGAACGCTTCGCGTCGCGCAACAGCAAGCAGATGAAATTAGCGACACGGTGGAATGGATCGACCAGCAGATGAAGAATCTCCGTGGCGAAACAAGCGATTCGGCGCTCGATGAATGGGTTCGTAAAAAATTTCCACCGGACCGGTTTTGCGGCCATTCACTGGCCGAAGCCATAGAATGGGAATGCCCCCTCGTCCGCGGTCGCACTCTGCCCATCGAAAAGCCCGCGAATAGCGTGCCGACCAAACCGACGCTCGATCAACTTCAGGAGCGTCGGCGAACCGAGAGCGCACGGCTCACCTCCGCCCTGCAGGTGACGGCGCAACGTAAGGCCATGGCCACCGCTGCCGGCAGTGCCCTACAAACGGAAGCCGAAACCTATGATCGCGTGCGTTCATCTCTGAGCCAGCAGAGTGCGGAATGCGGCTCGATTGCGGCGGAGGCGGAACGGGCCTTTTCCGATCAATCGGAAGCGGAGCGTTTAGGAAAATCGTTGGAAGAACTCGACCAGAAAATCCGTCAATCACAGGAACGTCAGGGCGTCATTCGTGAGCAGCAAAACGCCGCGTTGAGTGCGTTTTCCGAGACCTTTGGTCGGGTCGCGCGAGCTGTGCTCGGTGACGACGTGACCGGCTCAATTCGTTTCCGTGGCCGACAAATGCGTCCTACGCTGGTTCACGACATTGATTTGACTAGTGCGGCGCTGGAGACGCTGAAAATCATCTGTTTCGATATCGCTGCGCTCGTCAGTGGCGTTGAAGGACGCGGCGGCCATCCGCGCTTTCTCATTCATGATGGCCCGCGCGAGGCGGACATGGATGCCGAGCTTTACCAGCGGCTCTTTTTGCTAATAGCCGAATTGGAGGAAGCGTTCGAGAATCGCCCGTTAAGCTTCCAATACCTTGTCACCACTACTGAGCCCCCGCCGGAGAGGATGCAAAAGACACCGTGGCTTCTTTCGCCAGTGCTGGATGCCTCCACTCAGGAAGGGAAATTACTCGGAGAACATTTTTAGGTGATGTAGTTTGGGCGTTCGCGATCAGTCGCGAATATCAATCGCGCTGATGAAAGACTCGGTGACGGGCGTCAATATGCGATATTGATCCGGCATGGTGCGTAGAATTTCGACGCGCAATTCTGCGATTTTCTTGGCGACTCCAGAGAGATTTTGTCCACGGAGGACAATTTCTTGATCACCAAAAACAATCGTTAGCTCCTCACCGCCGAGATGAGCGTGACTAAATCGTGACCATGCAAACATCCACATTTCGCCATCGGCAAGATGCACGGTAAGCGTTAACGCCTCTTTGTCGGCCACCTCAATACATGGCGGAGGAAGTCCGGCGGCTTGACGATTCATTTGCTCTCGGAGGGTCATACCCGGATTCCTCGGCTTTGATTTTGTGTCATTCGTCGCCGGATGAACTCTTGCTGACGGACAAGTTCGACGGTTTGATTGATCCGTGCCCGCGTCATCTGGATTTGCATCTGCTCGGCGGTCTTGACGACGCTCGTCTTCGACTCTTTGGACAAAGCGAGTTCACGTTCGCCGCTGCGTTGAATATTTTCACGCAGCGCGACCTTATCGGGCGTGAGTACAACGACACGTTTGCGCGCCCGCGAGATTCCAACGTACCATTGTTGCGCGTTCGTGGCGGCGCGGTTCCCGGCGTCGGCGACAATCACGGTGTCCACCGTCTTGCCTTGGGATGCGTACGAAGTGACCGCGTAACCACGAACGAACAGCCGTTGCGAAGGTGCGAGCGTTTTTGTCGCTCCGCGTTCGTCATTGACCACCAGCGCACCCGTTTTCTCGACGCGCGCCACCGTCACCAATTCGCCGTTTCGGAATCGCAGCCCTTCCACGCTGCGGCCGTTGGCCTTGATTTGCAACCGGTCGCCCGGAGCAATTTCCAACTGGGTCGCTTTCACCACTGCGAGGCGTTCAGCATAACGGTAACTCACCGTCGAACGACGACCATCTTTCGTAATTCCGATACCGTGCTCGTTGGCTCCCACAATTTCACAAACCTCCCCCTTGGCAAAACGACCATAGCGTTTGAGAAAGACCACGGATTGCCCGACTTCGTAGAAGCGCGCGTCACGCTTTTGCGCTTCGCCCCGGTCAACCGGCTGGTAAGTGGTCAACGTCGTGCCCGCTTCCAATTTTCCCAACGATCGCAGCGCTGAGCGAACCGCGTCATTCGTCGCGTGAACTTCCGACCATGTCTGCGCAACCACCAGCGGGCGTTCCCCGCGCTGCAAAGCCGTAAGGTATTCGCCGGCGATGGCCTCGCGACGCGGTTCATCCGGCAACTCACGGACGCAACCGAGCTTTTCCAGCCGATCAAACGAATCAGCGATTTTGCCGTCGGCGGCCTCTTTTACCGCAGAGCGATACTGACGGATAAATCGCTTTTCGTGTGCCGAACGGGCAAGTTCTGGGTCCTGCCGACGGATGGTACGCAGCACCGCCACCCGTGGAGAAGAGTGCTTTTCAATGGCTCGCAAGGCATCAGATGCCGCCACCGCCCCGTGCTGCCGGGTATCGCCCGATAGAATCAATCGGCCGTGCTGCGCTTGCACCAATCGAATCAAATCGCGGAGATCTCGTCCGCCCACCTGCCCTGCTTCATCCAGAATCACCACCGCCCGCGGCTGAATCCGCCGGGCAGCGAGCGTGTGAGCGAGTGTTTGTGCTCGCAGGCCGTCATTTTCAAGTTCCTGCACCTGTTGACGCTGGGGCGCGAGAACCATCACCGGATGACCTGCTTTAACAATGCCCCGCTCAATTTCTTTCAGCGTATGACTTTTTCCCGTACCAGCGCCGCCACGAAGCACCGTGACGAAATCGTGGCTGGTCAGAATTCGTTTCGCCGCACGTGCTTGCTCTTGGGAAAGCTTAGTACTGGGTTGGTAGTCGGAACAGAAGTCACCGTATCGGAATCGCCCATCCCGAACGGCGACGACGATTTCCAGTTCGCAGCCGAGCAATTCACGCGAAGTCAGCTTGTGCCCGCCGTCATCAACGCGCAGATAGCCGCGTTCCGCGATGGATCGATTGAGGTCGGCGAGATCGAAGTTCTGACCGCGACCACGAGCGAGCGCCGCAGACACTAATTCATAGTCGTTCACCACTGAGCGCCGCTCGAACAAATGTTGGTCGGCCCAAGATACGGCAGCACCTACGTCTGCAACCTGTGCCCTTTGTTCGGATGATTGACGTAATGTTGCCAATGTCCGCCGCTCCGGGTCGGTGAGTTGGTCCTTCCAATAGGACCTTAGTTCTTCAGCGGTGGAATTTTTCATTTTTCGCCGACGATGTTCGTGAGCGATGCGTGTCCGCAGTTCACCCATGTCGCCATCGTATCCCTCTGTTTTCCGACGTTGCGCCTCTGCCTCGATTTGTTCGCGACGTTTGGAAAAGCATGCGATCACATTTCGCGGCACGTGCTTGATTTCGAAGTCCCGCGCATTGTTTTCGATTTCGTATCCCATTTCACGAAGTCCTTTGCTCAGTTCGTGGTAATATAGATTTTCCGCGAAC
Organism: Verrucomicrobiota bacterium; assembly: GCA_048498875.1. GTDB lineage: Bacteria > Verrucomicrobiota > Verrucomicrobiia > Opitutales > Opitutaceae > Lacunisphaera. Next base: position 9,168 of record JBEHXD010000016.1, on the reverse strand, counting down.
TTCTGGGCGCGATACATGCCGCCGGTCTGCAAAGCCTTCCAACGTCCCTCGACTGAGTCCTGAGTCGCATTGAAAACGACGCAGTGAGTATGCAAATGGGGATCCAACTCGCGACTGGTTTCATGCCGAAAAGAAGCCGCGACGATGTTACCGGTGACGCGCTCAGTCTGCTGCTTCGATTTTCTCACACGCGTCTCGGCAAATTTTTCCAGCTCAACAATGGCGAACCGCACAGCGCGGTCATGTAATTCGACAATCCGCTTGTCCTCACAGAGCGCGACAATTGAAACACTCTTTGGCGGGCTGAAGGTGAAATCATGAAAAATCCGTCGATTCGCCGTCAGTTTCCCATTTTCGCTACGCACGGTGTTGAATCGTTGGGTCAGTCGATTCTCGGTTTTCGGATTCCTGCCTTCACACAAAGCGAGAAAATCTTTCTCCGAAACGGTAGCCGTGAGCCCCAGCTTCTTCGCCGCCTCACCAATCCACTCTCCCGCGACCTGCTGGCCTTCAGAATAGTAGTCGCCCACGCACAAATGCTCGCGAAAATATTCACGCGCGTTCTGCAGATTCAATTGTGGTTTTGGTCTCAACATAATGCCCCTCTACCTATGCGCCACTTTTTCGACCGAAATAACGTGTGACGGTTTGTGCATGGGTGATCGGTGGTGCCACCCATCAGACACACGCGACCGAACGAAATCACGCCCGCGTTTCTACCGAAAATACAGTAGGCCCGTAAGTGTTTCTCGATGCCGATACCCAAGCACGAAACGCATTCGCGTTTCTTTTTCAGGTAGACGCATTACCCCTTGCCATAAATGGCAACGAATCGCTCGCACTGATGCTCCATCAGTGAACGTCAGTAAACCGTGCAGCGGACCACAATCTTTCTCACTTACGAAATTTCGCAGTCAATAAGTGCGACGCAAACCGCACTGTGATACGCGGCGGCTCGGCTTCGCCTCGGGGGTGTCCGCCGCTAAATGCGGGGTGCTCGCCGCCGCCCCCGCCCCCTGGCTCGGGGCAACTAATAAGAAAGCAATCGTCGCGCGCCTGCATAAATCACCGCGATTCCGGTACGTCGAAGCACGAGAAAGTTCGGCCGTGAATGCACTGCACCGAACGTTTTCCGGACCATCCGGAAATAGGATCAGCAGCCGGTACCGCACGTTGCCCCTATTTCTAAACGGAAACTCACGGTATGATCCGCCCGCACCAACGAAAATCATTCACAGACGATCTCGGTGTCCTACCGAAAAAAGGGGAGCCAATCTACCGTAAATTCAGTAGACGCAAACCATCGCCGAACACCGAGCACGCGCGAACAATGGGGACAAAGGAAATAATCATGAACTCAAAATCACTCATTCCCTCAACCGCTGAGGCTACGCCACAGCGCGTCGAATTTTTTCGCCTCCCTGCCCCCGGCAAGCGTGACCCACACTTCGGACTTTCACGCGGCTGGTATTACAAGGCCGCCGCTTCCGGAGAAATTAAACTCGTCGCAATCCGCCAGCGTGGCGCGCTGCGCGGCGTGCGCCTGATCGCCTACGATTCTGTCCTGGACTATATCCGACGCTCTATGGGCAACGCGACCGTGACAAAAGTGAAGCAAATGGAGTTGCTTCCCGAAAGCACGATCCCAACCACATCGCGTTCTGCCAATCTTTCACAAACTGCCGCGGCACACGGGTGACTCGCGAAGGTTATTCCTCATCAAACCTGCGCCAGAGCGAACGCCTGACGGGATGAACTGGACATTCGTTCTTATTGAAGACCCTGACCAGATCATATCGCCTCTTCGACCTCAATCGTAGGTTTTGCGCGTCAGTGATTTCACGAGCTTCACGATTTCCTTCGGCGTTGGCTCGAGTTCAGTGGACGCCAACGGATGGCCGAACGGGCGGTAGAAGCCGGGCACGACAGGGAGTAGTTTGTGCCCGTCCTTGAATGAGCCGGGACTCAACGCCGCGGACATCATATCCCCATTTTCCGGTGAGGGAATAAAATCCTCGTTCTTCAAGGCCGGAGGCGGCTCGAAGCCCGGAAGCAGTTTCGAAGCGACAAAATCATCCCAGAGCTTCGGGCACTCACTGGGATAGGCCAGGGCTTGGCGGAGGCGATCCTCGAGCTTTCCAAGCGTGCCCGCATCCGCGCCGCCGCGCTCCTGGTGGTAGCGCAGCGCCGAGATGCATCGAAACAACGCTTTGCCCACCGGATGCTTAAGGTTCACGCAACCGCGACCCTGGAAGAAATTGTCGAACGGTGGAGCGAATGGGGCGGCTTCACCCAAAATTTCCGTATCGCGGGGCCACCACCGATTATGCACGAAAGCGCGTTCGGCCGGACTCAAGGCCAGCGGATCGCGCATGGCTCGTTCCCACACGGTCGATTCATCAAACTCGGCCTCGGCCACGCACAAGTATTCCTTTTGTTCCAACGGGCTCAAGCCCGGGTAAGCATTGGATAAAAACCTTACCCCGGTGGGGGAGAGAATTTTCCCGAACCGCCACCGGGTGAAGTGGCCCCAGAGTTCGAGTAAGTCGCGACTTGTGGCGCGGAGTTCCAAAGCGACACTATCACGCCCAGTCCATCCCGAGTAATAACCCTGCGTTTTCTTTGGATCGTGCAGCACTGACTCTTTGCCCAACGCTTCACCGATAGAATTTTCGGCTCTCATCGGAACCTCGAACACTTGATCGCCGGGGGCAAAGGGTCGTTCAATGAAGGTGATTTCCCCTTTCGTTGTGAGGGCGGGCACGGGCCAGTGAGACAACGGGATCGCTGCGGCAAGGTCGTGTTCGCTGAGATGGAACATAACCGACAACTTGCTCAAGGCGGCCCAGCGCTGTACCGGCGGCAGCTCCAAACAACGGGCGATATCTGCGCGCTGGAGTTCCTGTCTCCCAGCCAACCAGCAGGTTTCGTCCCAGGAATTGAAGCCGAGCAAAGTTCGGCGGGCGACCTCGAGGCGACCTTGAGTATTCGTGGTGAAATTGACAGCGAGTGCCGGCTGCGGCCAGGTGATACCCATCATCAGGAAGCGCGACTCCTGCCGGGTAAGTTTAGCGTCGGCGACCAGGATGCCCTTGCGGAAAACGGCAACATTTGGGGTACGTCTGCTGCTGGGTGAAAGGCCTGTCGAATCCCGTCGTCCGTAAAAGCGATGGATTCTTAGTTTGGTCGGTTTTCCCTTGGGCGGACTAATCTCCAGCGCATCAAAATCGCTCCCCGGTTCATCGTAGCTCCGCGCGATGCTGGTCACCTCGTCGGTGGTCTCGACGTAGCTAAGCCACCCTTCAACGCCACCGCCGACAATCTCAGCGAGATTGAACGAGCGGGCCTTGAGGCGATGCGCCGCGAGTGCTGCGTCCTGAGGCGCGAACGGCACCGCCCATGGATAGGTGCGGGACAATTGTCGCACTGCCACGGCGCTTCCCGATTGCGAAAATGGGACTGCACACGACTGATCCCGGTCCGGATGAAGGATTATGGTGCGTTTTCCATCCTCATCCACGATGATCGGAAATTCCACGAAACCGGCGATCGTCGTCAAATATTCCGTCACTTTGAGCCGCGAAGCCGCCGCGGCTGGCTTGTCCGTCGCTAAGTCTCCCTTGAGCTTCAGTCCCTGCACATGAACCGTCACGGTCGTGCCGACAGGCGCAGCGGCTTCGCCCGCGTAGACGCGGAACTGCCGGTCGACGGCGGGGATTTCCAAGCGGATCGGCGCCGTCGCCCCGGCCATAAGTGGGTCTCGGCACGTCGCAATGTCGACCCGCGAGGCTACCATGAAGCAGCTCAGGATGCCGATGCCGAAGGTCGAAATCGGATCGAGCTTCAGCTGCAGATTCTTGAAGTCATCGCTGCGATAATAGCTGACGCCGGCGACTGGGAGGTAGTTGCGGACGATGTATTCGTCCATGCCCACGCCGGCATCGGTGCACCGGATGACGGCATCGCCATTCGTGCCATGCTCGACGCGAAAATAGATCGCGTCATCGAAACCCAACCCAACGTCGCGCCCCGATCCCGCCGCGGCTGCCCGCTGCTGGACCAACGCCCGCCGCATGGCGACGGCGTCGATGCTGTTCTGGAGCAGCTCACGGAGAAACACGTGGCTGTCGCCTTGGTAGATTTCGTTTGCTAGGATATCGAACATGCGGCTTCGGTGGAACTCGAAGCGGATGTTCACCGGGTTGAACCCCTCTGCTACGATCCGCCAGTCAATCTTGCGCAGGTCGAGCTGGTGCCGCGGATCGGGGTGGCGTGCTAGCAGGTCCATGGTGCCGGCGATTTGCTCCTCACAGTAGCGGCCGAGATCCTTCAATTCCGCCCACACCTCCGGGTCGGTGGTGCGTCCGTCAAAACGAATGCTGCGCCCGTCCCCGTGCGCGGGAAAGGTAACCGGGCTCAGGGCGCGGTGCTTGCTCCACTCCATCCGAGAGGTCGGATCATCGGGTGAGACGAAGCGCCAGACCGCATACGGAGTGCGATCGTCCGCGATGTCGAAGAGGTCGACCAAACGAACATACAGCGAAACGGCCCGTAGATTGACCGTATGGCCCAGCACGCTAAACTGGCCGGAGAACCGCATCTCGTCGTCCAGCTCCGAGAAGTCCAACCAGTGGCCCTGGCAGATCAGCTCGAGGGCTTGAGGTACCGACGAACCCACGGCATGAAAAAAGGCGCGCGCCCGCACGCCGCTGCGCCACGCGTGGGTGCGACGGACGTAAGCACCCAGTTGCGCCTGGTTCAATCGTGGTGGCTGGGAATCGCGCCGAAGTCCAAGCTTATCGACGAATTGCCGCAGTCGCGTTGGTTCGTCATCCAGTGGCGTGAAAGCGGTAGCAGCGGGGACCGCCACCGCGCCGGCCTGAAGAAAGGCGAGTTCATCCGGCCCGACCGCCATGCCCCAATCGTGTGCGTAGAGACCGCAGGCCAATAGGAACAATTCGGCGGCGTTCATGCGGGCGTAGCGCTCTTGGCCAATCAGCTTGTCGGCGATGCCAAAAAGACGGGAGAGGTGAAGGTTCTCGTCGTGCGGTGTGAACTGGGGAAACAGTCGCGAAATCTCGGTCACATCCCCAGCGACCCGCACGCGCAGGGCGTTGAATTGAGCCCAATAGTCGAAGGCTACCGGTTGGAGTGTGGCGAGCTTGCCATTGAGCGCGGCCACGAGAGCACTGTCGCGGGCTCTTTCGGGGATGTTATTGGCGGACGCTGTGTGATCGCCGATCATTTATAGCAAATAGGCGGACAGAAATGATGATGCAGTATATATTGCCCAGCTATCATCTCCCTCGGGGAAAGTCACGGGGCGAATCAGCGCCTATTTGCTCGCCGCATGCGCGCCACGCGGCATTGAAGATTCAATGGACGCAGATGCCTCAGCCACCTACCGCGGCTACCGGAAGCAGGCGCTTTATGTGCTATCCCGTGTCCTGACCGACAGTGCTGCAGAATCGCAGGTTTACGTTCCCGAGGGCGCGGAGGACCTGGCCATATACAATCTTCAGCAGCAGTTAGTGGAAAGTGTCCAAGTGAAGGACTACACCGGGCCGTTGGCGCTGTCGCACTTCAAGCCCAATAGCGCCGAAGGTTTTTTTGCTCGGCTTCAGGCCCGGCGCCTTGCGCATCCCGAATGCGTGACGTGGATTGCGAGCTTTGGTGACATGGGTCCTGAGCTCAAAGGCGCCATCGATGAGGACAAAGCCGACCGCAAAAATGTCGTGAAGAAGCTTACAGCCGGTAATCCAGCGTTCAGCGAGACAACAGCCACCGAGCTGCTCGCCAGCTTGAAAGGCAAGTTAAGTCGACCGGTGGAAGCCGACCTGCAGGCGACGATCTTGGAGTATCTAGCCGGCACGATCGCCGGAGCACTCGCTGAGCGTACTTCGGAGCTACTGCTTTACTGGACATACACGGCATCGGAAGAACGTCGCGCCATCACACGCGCGGCCCTTTTACAGCAGCTCGATCGAATCGGGGAATATCTTGCCGCGCTACGCGACTCCAGCGCAGAGTGGCTTACCACGATCCGGCCGGTGGTCGCGCTCGCGCTGAAGACCGGCGAAGTCGCCCAATTGCGCGAAGAATACAACCGTGGTGTGCAGGCGCGCTGGGCGCATATTGCTGCTGGATCCGACAGTGTTCGGCCTCAGCGTTTAGCGGAAATCCATGCGGAGCTACAGAAGCATTCTGTAGTAATCGTTCGCGGAGCATCTGGTCAGGGCAAATCGACATTGGGCTGGCGCTACCTTCACGACTACAGTACCGATGGATTACGGTTCGAGGTTCGGTTAGTGCAAGGACGCGAGCACGCCCTGCGCGTAGCCCATGCGCTGCGCGCCCACATTCTCAAGCTGCGGCTCAAGGCGATCGTCTGGTTTGATGTCGCGCCCAGCGACAGCGGTTGGACGGAACTACTGCGCGAACTGGCGGAAGCCGGAATCAAGGTTTTGGTCGCAGTGCGGGAAGAAGACTATCGCCGGTCGGATTTGATGGCCGGAAAAATTGCATTGGGGGAAGTGACCTTGAATTCCGTCAACGTGGCGGAAGCGGAAACTGTTTACATGCAGCTCGCGCCCTCCCGCAGCGCCACAGTGCTGGATTTCGCCGATGCGTGGGCGAAGTTTGGCGGGGATGGCCCGCTGCTCGAATTCACACACTTGGTGACGCAGGGCACACGTTTGGCGCAGACCCTTGACCATCAGTTGCAGCGGCTCGCCGACGAGGCCCTCGGCGGAAGCGGGCGAATTGGGCGGTCCCACCTGAAGGCGCTGCTTCTGGCCAGCATTGTTCACGGAGCGGGTTGCCAGGTCGATTCGACCGAGCTTTGCCGGACGGTCCGGCTTGATTCGACGCTTCGTCCGCTCAGCTATCTTGAGGAAGAATACCTGATCCGGATTTCCGATACAGGAGTGATTGCGGGCCTGCACGCTCTGCGCTCGCAGGCGATCAGTAAGGTGCTGCTGAAGGATGCGCCGCAGGACTGGCCTCAGCGCATCGTCGAGGCTTTGCCGCTAGTGTTGGGCGAGGATCTGGAAACTTTTCTGCACTTCGTGTTTTCGCGCCATCCGCAATGCACGACCGAGATCCTGCATGCGTTGGCCGCAATGTCCCTTCGTACCTGGACCGAAGCGGGTGGAATTGCGCGCGCGCTCCTGTGGTTGGGTGTCAGTCGCTATGAAGAGGAAAACAAAGCCGCGCTGGCGGGATTGGTGGAAAAATACGGTATCGGCTGGACGATGTTTTGTGATTCGTTCGTGGGTGGTAGCGAAGCCGCTCTGCACAACCTGCGGCAAATGATCGCGGAGACCACGAAGGTTGAGATGCCGTTCGTGCAGCTCACCCCCAAGGCGAATGTCTACGAGCAGCTGGCGGAATGGTTGAACCACGCCGCTTTGCCTTCGTCCACTGCGACGACGGCCAGCGACTGGATCGCGCTGGGCGACATTGCGTACTGGAGCGGCAACCGGAACTTGACCGGCCCAATGCCGCAACGGCTCCGAGAAAATTTCCCTGCCCCACTTCCTCTGGGCCTCGAAGTTTCCCAATTGGGACAGCTCCTTTCAGGACTGTATGCGCTCGCGCCGGCGCCCTTTGCCGACTGGCAAGTTCAGCATGCGGCGGAGATCAAGGCGCAGTTTCTGCGCCAGACCGCATCAATCCATCTCGAGGACGACGGGCAACTCATCACCGTGATATTTCCCATCGCCCTGTTGGACGGCGGGGAACCCGACGGCACCGGCGAACGCCGAGCCTTGGCGCTCCTTCGCCAGATTCACGACCTGTTTCCCCAGCGCCAGCGGATCGCCACCCACAGCATTGGCGCTGATTTGCTGCGGGAGATTTTGCCCTTCGATCCCACCGCGCGCGAAGTCGATGTGTCGAAGTTTGTCTCCAATCGGGTGGCCGGCCTCAATAACCTATTCGGCAACCTCGTTACCTACCGCCATTCGCGCCGGGACACTTGGCGGGAGTACGCCGAGACGGCCGCGGCTCTGCGCGGCACGGTCAGCGAAGCCTTCCGCGGACTTTACCGCGGCTGGGCGCAGCTGATCAGCCAAAGCCATCCTGATGCACGGATCATCAGTTCGCTGCCTGGGAAGGAGCTGGAGAAAATCACGCGCTTGGTGGAGCGGCCGGCGCTGCCAAAATCAGCCGTGGACGAATGGGGTTACCTGTCGGAATCGCGGGATAAACCTAGAGCATCGAAACCGGCGGAGACAGCGTTGCAACGCTTTGCCGAATGGGGAAAGGCCTTCGGCGACTTTACCTCCGCGATCAATAACTGCGTCCAGCCCTTTCTCGATGAAACGGCCATTTTTGCGGTGACCAAGGTAGTTGACCGCACGAAGCCGGTCGATCCATACGGGGGGCGATTACTTTTTTCGAACCTGGGCAATGCCTGGCTCGCCCTCCCGGTGGTTCAGCGGGAATTCAGGCGACACTTCGGGGGATTGATGTCGGTCACACGCTTGGAGGAATTGGAACGAAATGAACGGGCGAATTTCCGTCACCTCTGGACAGTGGCTTATTGGTTTGTGCGAGAACCACGCCACACCTCTTCCAATCCTTCCCATGAGGGTGAAAAGATCATGGGCGACCAGCAACAGAGGTTCTTAAAGACGCTGGAGCAAGAGACGGGCGTCACGCTATCAGGACTTGGTGTAGCCACGATTCAGCTCCATCAAATCACGCGGCAAGGCCCGTCGGTGCTGATGCTCGTTTGCGACCACACGACAATGAAAGGCCCCGCAGCCGCGAATGTTGCGCTGGTGCCGGCGCTCTGGAAGGCCGCGCACGAGCAGCCTTGGCTGCCGCTGGAGTGGATGCCGGTCGCCGTCGCCTTTAAAGAGCTGATCGTGGTGCACACGTTTCGCGGGCGGGCACTGACGCCCGTCGGCGTTCGTCATAACCTACAAACGTTGTTTCTGCGTGACGATCGACCGGCGATGCCGCACGAACTCCTGCCATTGCCGATTGGTCATGAGTTTCTGACCCAAGCGGGTGTGAGCTTGGGGAGCGCGCCACTGATCGGTGCAGTCCTGACATGGCAGGGTGCACTGGCCGTTTTCACGATTTCGCTTTCGCGCCTGAGCGGGCTGCTGGCGATACTGGATAAGTTTAAACTGTCCCAAGTCTCCCTAGACGGCGCTG
>JBEHXD010000015.1:0-24817 GCA_048498875.1 Verrucomicrobiota bacterium | reverse complement strand
CCACCACCGAGATCGCCTTCAGCGAGTTTCCCCCCAACCCAAAAAAATTATCCCGGATCCCCACCTGCTCCAATCCCAGCACTTCCGCGAACACCCCGGCCAGGATTCTTTCCACCTCGTTGCGCGGCGCCTCGTAGGTCCCCGTCTCCAACTCCGGCTCCGGCAGCCGCCGGCGGTCCACCTTCCCACTCACCGTCAGTGGCATCTCCGCCAGCTTCGTGAAATACGTCGGCACCATGTACGACGGCAATCTCTCGCCAAGCAACTGACGGACCATATCAGCTGACACCTCTCCCACGAAATACGCACAAAGGCTCCGCTCGCCCTCTGCCATCTCCCGGGCAATGACGGCTGCCGCAGTAATTCCGGCGATTCGGCCGATCTGTGCTTCCACTTCCCCGGGTTCCACCCGAAAGCCGCGGACCTTCACCTGGCTGTCCATTCGCCCGAGGTACTCAATGGTCCCATCTGGCAACCAGCGCGCAATATCGCCGGTCCGATAAAGTCGATCCCCCTCAACGAACGGATTCGCCAAGAATCGCGACTCGGTAAGCTCGGGACGATTCAGGTATCCGCGGGCCACCTGAATGCCTCCGATACAAAGCTCTCCCTTGGCACCGAGCGGAACCAGCTTTCTTTTGGAGTCGAGAACGTAGATCCGGGTATTGGCAACCGGACGTCCGATCGGGATGATTTCATCTGCAGGAAATACCCGGTGACAGGTGACATCCACCGATGCCTCGGTGGGACCATACAGGTTGTACAGTTCGACGGAGCCGTCTGTCTTGAGGAAAAACTGATCCTTGTGATCGCGGCGGAGCGCTTCACCACTGCAGATACACCGCCGCAGAGGGGATAGTGGGGCGTGGTTCTCCAAATGCTCCAGGAACCCTGACAGCATGGAAGGCACGAAATGGAGAGTGGTAACGCCAAACTGACTGATAGCATGGCGGATCACCGCTGGATCCTTTTCCCCGCCCTTGTCCAATAGAGCCGTCGTTGCTCCGGTGATCGGGCCAAGCAACAGTTCCCAAACCGACACATCGAATGTGAAAGTCGTTTTCTGAAGGATGACGTCGGCCGGTCCGATTTCGAAGTATTGCTGCATCCAGATCAGACGGTTCACAATGCCGTCGTGCTGGCTCATCACCCCTTTCGGTTGCCCCGTGGAACCGGATGTGTAGATGACGTAAGCTAGATTCTGCTCAGTCCCGAGCAGGGGCAGTTCCGCTGACTGCGCCTGGTCCCATTCCTTCGAATCGAGATCAATGCGTGTGCCTGAAAACGCGAACGCCTGCCGCACCGATGCCTCGGACAAAACGACTTTCGCCGCACTGTCGGCCAACAGGAACTCAATGCGCGGGCCCGGATAACTCGGATCGATCGGCAGGTAGGCACCTCCCGCTTTCAGGATGCCAAGAACGCCAACCACCATTTCGATCGATCGGTTCAGAAGCAGCCCAACGCAGTCATCCGGTCCGACTCCCTGCTGTCGCAACCTCAACGCCAAAGCCGTGGCCCGACGATTCAGCTCCGAAAACGTCACTGTTGCCGTGGTGGTCCGGAGCGCGACTGCGTCTGGTGTCCGCGCGACTTGTTCTTCAAAGAGCTGGTGGACGCAGACCCCCCGGCGGTAGGCCACGGGAGGGGGATTGAATTCGTGCAGCAATCGTCGCTCTTCGTTATTTTCAAGAAGAATGAGATCGCCCACCACCACGTTGGCTTGCGCAACCACCTGGCGCAGGATCGCACCGAAATAGCCTGCATAACGCTCGATCGTGGAGCGCTCGAAGAGATCGGCATCATATTCGAGGCGCAACTCCAGCGCCTCCTCGCGTTCCGAGAACTCAAAGCTCAGGTCGAATTTGGCACTCGTGTCGCGGATGTTCAGCATTCGCGTGGACACGCCCGAAAGCGCGGGTGTGACAAGCGGATCGGACCAGATCACAAAAACATCAAAAAGCGGGTTGCGTCCTTCGATCCGCGGCACGCCCAGATCATCCACGATCCGATTGAACGGGTAATGCTGGTTCTGATGCGCTTCGAGGAAGGTCGTTCGCACCCGATCGAGCAAGTTACCGAAGCTCTCCGCGGTCGAAACCAGATCAAAGAGTGGAAGCGTTTCAACGAAGTAGCCGATTTGTTCCTCAAGCTGCCGTCCCTCACGACCCGAAGCCGCAGTGCCAACACAGATTTCGGTTTGGCCCGTCAAGCGGGCCAGCAACGCCTTCAGGCAGGCGGTGAGCATCATCAGCAAGGTGGCACGGTGCGACCGCGCCACTCGCCTGAGATCCGCCAGCAGGCCAGGCGGGAATACGATTAAAAGGCTGCCGCCTCGGTAGGTCTTTTCCGCAGCACGCGGGTGATCGCCCGAAAGATCAAGTACTTCGGTGCAGCCGGCCAGTTTCTCGCGCCAATATTTCGCAGCGGACACGAGCGGTGCCACTTGCGCAGACCGGTTTTCCCAAACCGCAAAATCACGATACTGGCGCGCAAGAGGACGGATTCCCGAAGGCTCGTCGACCAAACCCGCCTCATAGAACCGTTCAAGGTCAGCCCAAAAGACAGGCAGCGATGCGCCATCGAAGACAAGATGGTGAACGACAAACCCAACCAGCCAGCTGCGATCACCCACTCGTCCGATCAAGCAGCGCAGCAACGGGCCAGTCTCAAGGTCTAGGCGCGCGTCCCGATTTTCGACAATCCACTCAGTGGCCGGGGAGGCCGATTCGGCGTTACTCCGAAAGTCCCGCTCGCAGATGTCGACCTCGGCATCTGCGCCAATCAACTGGACGGGCAGACCGTCACGGATGACAAACCGGGTCCGCAACGACTCGTGCCGCTCCACGACTTTGATCAGGGCTGTGCGAAAAGCGCGCACGGAAAACGCTCCTTCCACCTGAAACGTCTGGTTCAGGTGATAAGCCCGCGACGCCTGATCCGATCGGGAGAGCAACCACAGCCGCAGCTGGGCCTGGGAAAGCGGATACCACTCCGCCGATTCCGACCCGGGAATTTCGATCCGGTCAGTGGGCCGCTGACCTCCGGCCATCCCATTCGCCAGCCAACCCGCCATCGCCTCCGGAGTATCATGCTCCAACAGCACGGCCAGCGGCACGGATTGGTGGAATCGCTTTTCCAGCTCACTGATCAATCGGACGCCCGCGAGCGAATCTCCGCCCGCCACAAAAAAACTTGTGTCACCTTCGACGTGCCCGGATTTCAAAACCGAGCGCCAGAGCTGAATCAGATCGCCTGCAGTCCCCTCCACCGGCGGCGCGTCAACCCGCTCATCCGGGGCTTCCGGAATGGGGAGAAATGCGCCCTCTTTCACCATCGCCTGACATTGCACGCGCTGGGTCTTTCCACTGGAAGTGCGGGGGATCGTCCCCGCGCGAACCAGGATCACCTCGTCAAGACCGAGCTGGTGCTCGGCATAAACGGCTTTGCGAATCTTCTCCACCACGGCTCGCTCAATCGACTTCGTTCGCGGCGACACCTCCTGGATCGCGACGACTCTCTCACCCTCGGACGTCGGGATGCCCAGCACCGCTCCTCCACTTTTGCGTAACCGTGGGTCACAACGTTGGATCGTGGTTTCGATGTCCGTCGGAAAGAATTTCCGGCCGTTGGCGATGATCAGTTCCTTGACCCGTCCTGTCACGACCAGGCGCCCATTGACGAACGCTCCCAGATCTCCCGTGCAAAGATATCGAAGTCCATTTTCTGCAAAGGCGAAGGGACCATCGCCGGCCTCTCCCCAATAACCAGACGTAATGTTCGGCCCCCGCAGCCAGATTTCGCCGATTCGTCCTTCAGGGACAATAATCCCGCCGGATTCGAGTTCAACGACCACGATCTCCTGCCACTCGAGCGGGGTACCGGACGAGGCCAGTTCCACCACGGCAACCGTGTCCTTCGCTGCGGGCTTCACGTGCCCTGCTTGCAAAGCCTGAGCGTCCGCCACTACCGCGGTGCCGTCCCAATAGTCGCCCGTTACCATCAGCGTGCCTTCCGCCAGTCCGTAACAAGGATGAAGGCACGAAGAGTCAAAACGGCAGGGGGCGAACGCCTGCGCAAACCGCCGCAACGTATCCAGACGAATGGGCTCCGCTCCATTGAAGGCGAATTTCCAACAGCTCAGATCGAGCCCGAGTTGAATGGCCTCATCCACTTTTTCGATACACAATTCATACCCAAAATTCGGACTGCCGGCGAAAGCCGCCCGGTACCGGTCGATGGCCCGAAGCCACCGCAGTGGATTCTCCGCAAATCGGAACGGAGACATGTGCACCAGATGACTTCCCGTGTAAATGGTCTGAAAGATACTCCCGATCAGCCCCATGTCGTGGTACGGAGGCAGCCAACTCACCGCCACATACGGTTTGGCGAGCTGGAGACGGCGGGAAATCATTTCCTCGTTGGCCATGATGTTGGCGTGACGCACCACCACCCCTCGCGGGCTTCGGGTCGAGCCGGAGGTGTATTGCAGAAATGCAACGCGCGAACCCAAGTCGCCCTCGACAGATTCCGGGGCGGGCGACGCCTCGAGCAGTTGCTCGATGGTCAGAATTTCTGTCGCGCCGCCACCGAGTTTTGAAATATCCCGGCCCGCCCCTTTTTTCAGCAAATCATTTGTGGTCACGACAGCCGCAGCCCGGCTGTCGGCTAAAATCGCGGCGATGCGGGGCAGCATGCGCTGGCTCTGCGGTGGGTAGGCGGGAACCGCGATTACATCGGAGAAAAAACATCCAAAGATTGCCGCAACATAGTCGTTACCCGGCGGAAGAAGGATCAATACAGGACGCGACGAAAACTGGCGCAAGCCCCCCGCAATTCGCAGCGCACGCTCATGAAGTTGTCGAAACGTCAGGGTGGACGCGTCATCATAATCTTCTCCATCGGGAAGAAACGTGAGGGCCAACTCGTCTCCGCGCAGTGCCGCAAGGTCACGAAGTCGGAGATGTATCGCGTCGAGGCGAGTCCGCATGAAAGGGGTGTGGGGAAACTAGACTGGTGTGGTACTGCGCTCGAACGGCCCGCGTTGAGCTTAAAAAAACGAAAATATAAATTCCGCGCCAACTTTGCTGTCAACTGGTATTGCTTCCGGCGCGAACCCTCAGCGGCGAAAAAATTGGATGGATCCGTGGTCTCCGATTGGACGCACCACTCCGCGTCTGATTTCCGGCGTTTTGACCGACGTCGGCTACGTGGCGATGATTTGTCTACATGGATTGACAACTCCCTGATTGGCATTCCAAAATTGACGGCTTTCACCCTATGGAGATGAGTCATGTGCGCCCGCCGTCAGCGTGGTTTGTGTGCCCGCGGCGGCTTCTGCAACCCCGTTATCGCTTCGTCTGTCTTCCGCACGCTGGTGCCGGCGCTTCGCTATTCTTCAGCTGGGCAGCCAAGCTGCAGTCCCATGGGATTGAAGTGCGCTCCGTTCAGTATCCGGGCCGCGAGAGCCGTCTCGGTGAGCCACTGATCGATTGTGCAGAAACCATGGCGGAGGCCATTGCCTCGGAGTGGCCGGCAATTTCCGGAGGACACCCGACGCTACTGTTCGGACACAGCATGGGCGCCCTGCTGGCACACGAAGTTGCGCTCGCGCTGGCCCGGCGCAAACTGCCAAATCCTCCGCGCCGATTGATCATCTCGGGGCGAAATCCGCCGCATGTACCGTCGCGCGATCAAAAAATCCACTCCCTGCCCGATCGGGAACTCGTCCAAGCGGTCGCACAACGCCATGGGCAGCTACCCGAACAGATTTTCTCGGACTCGGAACTCGGTGCCCTGATCACCCGCCTCCTCCGCGCCGACTTCACCATCCTTGACACTTATAAGTGGAGGCCGTCCCCCCCCTTGGAAGCCCCGCTGACGATTCTCGGAGGGACGGCGGACACATTTGTCCGACCGGAGGATTTGTCGCAGTGGAGCACCTATTCGCATCGCAGTTGCCGCGTCCACTTGATTGAAGGCGATCACTTTTTTCATCTGTCGGCGCCGGATGCAGTAATTGCAGCAATCCTGGCTGACCTTTGAATCTGGAAAATTCGCGGCGATCAGGTCAAAATGTAACGGTGTAGGACGCAAGTCCCCAGTGCGCAATGAACCAGGCGGTACCGAGGAAACTCACCCCCTGCACGACATAGCCAAGCCGTCGCCATACTCCCGGTGACGTTAAGTACAGTTGACGCACCCGCAACACCGCCGCGACCGACGCACAGGTGAGCGTCATGACGCCAAGAACGGCATAGGCTCGAAAAAGTCCCAGCATCCCGGTGGACAGCAGTTGCAATCTCACGTCAGATTCGCCGAGACACCGCGAAAGCAACACGGCCCAAGCGACGACCAGAATGAGCGTCAGACCCGACGCAACCATCACGGTCGTGGTGGCAACCGTCTCGATGCGCGACTTCGGCATCGAAGTCTTCCGCCTGAATTTTTTCCACAAATAACCGCATCCCTGTCCGAGAAGGGTGCCAAGGGCGACGAAAAAGCCGGCGGCGAAAACCGAACCGCTCACACCCTTGCTTTCATACCAAGGCACACGAATAAACGATAGGTAGGGCGCTTCGCCTTCCTGGCGCAGCATGATCATCCGGCCGAGCGAGTCGCGGGCGAAGTCCAGTCCGTAACGCTGAACTTCCGCCATCTCACGAAAGCGGAGCCCCCCCAGCGACGCGTAGCGATGCGGATTCCCGGGAACCGATATTGTACCATCGCCGTTTGCCTGGATATCCACCTGCGTTACCAGAGAGTAAATCTTTGCAATATTGGTCGAGAAGCTACGGGCGTTTCGGTATGTGCCGGCGACAATCCCGGCATCCTCTTTCACCGGGGCAGTCAGAGCCACCTGCAACTTGGGGTCGGGGAAGAATCGGTCCCGGAACGCATACCATACAGTACTCGCCAGCCATTCCCCATGAGGCGTATTCGTTGCCAGAAAGTATCCCGTCCGTTGATCCGGGAGCAGATTCAAATCACATTGGAAGCGGGTGGTGTTGCCCCAATGCCCGATGATGCGGTCGGCGGTCGTGCTTCGTTCCCAAAATCCGAAGCATCCTCCATTCGTCCCCAAAATCGGCCGGATTTGCGTGCGGTGCATTTCCGCCAGGGTCTCGGGCCGGAGGATCTTCCCCGATGGCACGTCAGAAGTTTTCAACTGCGCGATCATGAACCGGGCCATGTCGAGCCCAGTGCACGAAAAGCTGCCACAGGGCGCCCCCTGAATGTACTCGAGCGGCAGCGGCGGTGCCCGGCGATCCGTCAGATAGCCGACAGCCAGATCCTTCGATAAATCAGGCGGAAGGGGCTGACGAAAAGTGGATCGCGTCATATTGAGAGGCCTGAGGATCTCCCGTTCAGCATAGTCCTCGAACGGAAGATGACTCACCCGTTCGACAACGTATCCCGCGAGCGCGGCACCGTAGCTCGAGTACGACATCGTCGTACCGGGCTCAAACGTGATCTGGGGCACGTGGGTGCTGAGCCAGAGATTCAAGGGCTGAAGTTTGGCGGGATCCGTTGCGATTAGATCCATCAAATTCTGCGCGTATCCGGACGTGTGCGTCATCAGTTGCCGCATCGTGACCGGCTTGGAACCGGGCGGCACGGGCGGAAAATCGAGGTACTCCGCCACATCGCGATCCAGGTCAATGGCGTGCTTCTCGACCAACTGCATGACGGCAGTCCAGACCAGAAGCTTCGAGATGGAACCAACGCGAAACAGCGTCTGCTCGGCGGAAACGGGAGTCTTCGTCTCCAGGTTAGCCACGCCGTAGCCTTTTGCGAACACCACCGAACCATCTTTTACCACCACGATGACGGCACCCGGCACATCGTAGTCATGCATCTTTCCCGGCACCAGTTCGTCGAAGAACTTTTCGGCTGCCGCAGAATCCAGCGTCGGCCGGGCCGGCTCCCCGGCACGCACATCGCACCCGACGAACACCGGCGCGAAAAATCCAAATAGAAGCAACAATCGCGAAATCCGAAATTGGGGACCGCGCGGGAGGCCAAGGGAGTGGCAAAACATGGAGGGGTGGGTTCGCTCCGAGGCCCCGGACCGTTCTACTACCCGCAAAAGCCCGATGGTTGTGGCGGGAGAGGGAACGGTCGTTGAGCTGAAGCTCGATCTCGGTCGGGCGCCGAGCGGCCTTTGAGAGCAAAGGCGTTTCGTACGATTCCACTATAAACCTGTCAACGACTATGATCGGTTAATCACGCACCAAAGACGATAAAGACAGCAGTGATCATCCCGACTCGCGATCACTTTGGAGTTTCGATTTCCCGCAAAGGCCGAAAGTTCTGGCGTCGGGTCCAGGGCCGCAATCCGCCAAACCGCGTCTGGTGCTCCTGGTTGCCTTTCTGAAAATAGTCAAAGGTGTGCGATTCCCTGCTTTCGCGCGCCCGATAATACACCGTTCGTTCTCCGGTTGTGGCGCCATGCGTGTTTTCAATCAGGACATTCGCCAGCATCGAGTCGCCCCAATAAGGGTGCCGCATCGCGTTCACATGGGTGGTGAGCACGTCCCGGCGAATGGCGTAACAATTTGTATCCACCAAAAATGGATGGGTGGCATAAAACCGCTGGAATACGGAATCCAGCAATTCGGCATCACCCCGGAACGACGCCGCCCGCCGCCACGGTCCCAGACTGTCGCAGTCATCAGGAATGAGTGCAGATCCCTTTTCCCTCATGATGGTCCGCAGGGCGAACGCCCATTCGCAGTCGTATCGCGAGAGGGTCGCCATGCAATGTTCCACGTGAGTGGGCTCATACCAGTTGTCATCATCCAGGAACAGGACCACGTCCGCCTCGACCAAATGTGCGGCGGCCGCGATAATCCGGTATCCGTTCATGCCGCCGCCGCCGGTGTTGTGCGGGAGTCGGACATGGTGAATGGGAATGACCGTATTGGCCATCGCTGCCAACGTTGGCTCGACCGCAGCGGCGGCCAGAGGACCGTCGCTGATCACCCAGTGCTCCAATCGCGTATAGGTCTGGGCCTGCACGCTCAGGAGCGCTTGTTGCAGATGCCTGCTTCCGATGCTGGGTGTGACGATTACGGCAGAGGTCATGTCGGGAATTGGGAGAAAGCAGTGCAGAACATCAGGCGTTGAGTGCATCACCGGGAGATATTGCGAAATGCGGAGAAATTTAAGCCTCCGCGGAAACTCACACCAATGCCCCCTTTTCCCCGGACGAACCGACCAACGGACCCTGCAAATGGCAGGCCGAGCGGACCGCTGCGAAGGACACGACCACCGGCGTCCGGACGCTTCGCGAAAGCTCCGGCTTGACCCGCTCGAAGCCGCGGTGATCAACGATTGCTTCGGCCAACCACGGAGTCGGAACAGGTTGCCTGGCGAAAGAAATGGCGGGGAGAGAAAGCGGCGTCATCAGGCCAGAAAAGGCTCGGACAAAGCGGACGGCGCGACGGCCCTCCGGGCATTCAACGAGGGAACGGTCAGGTAGCGATAGTGCTGCCAGAGCGCCTTCTGTGGCATCGACGCGCGCAAAGTCGGCCGGGGAACCTGAATCCCCTTGCTGACGGCCATCTCCCATTCCGCAAAATCCTCCGCCTTCGCGGCCCATTCCCCGGCCCAGTGAACAAACAGCACATTTCTTTGCCGGCCTTCATAAGCAAATGTGCGCAAGTCCGACACGGTCCATTTCAGGTCGCCGGCCCACATCTCGTGGGGAATCGACTCGTCGCCGCGAAATTCCCGCAAGACGTGAAGGCTGGTGTGCTTTTTTCCCGACGTTACGAAAAGGAAATTCATGAAGGGCTGATCCGTACACATCGACTCCATGTGTGGAATGGCGCGGGCCGAGTGGCAGACCGCATGTTCGATATCGGGCAGGTCGAACACTCCTTTTTTTGAAGCGAAGAAGCCCATGTTGGCGGAATAGGCAATCTGCTCTTCCGTCAATAAATTCGCCGCGAAGATCGAATCCCTCCAGGTGAACTGGCGGATTGCAGGAATGTTCGAATGGGAATTCAACAGCGGATACTCGTCCAGATGGGGAAAAACCGTGTCGAGTGGAGCGGTCAGCGTCGTATCAACGTCGATGTAAATGAACTCGTCAAAATCACCGAACCAGGCCGCCATTTTGCGGAATTCGCCGACCGTCCGGGGATAGAAGGTGTGGCTGATTTCATCAAAGCGTCTCAGCAGCGTTTCGTTACGAAAGATCGAAAACCCATAGTCGTCCTGCAGCTTTTCGATGGCCCCGGTATTGGCGTCGAAGGGAATCAACACGAGTGGAAGGTCGGGATTGTGAAAGCGAAAGCTATTCAGGAACGCTCGCGCCAATTCACTCACACGATCGTTGGCCAGAAAATAAACGCCTCGTTTTGCCATATGCGTATCAGTTGATTCGGGAGATGAAAAACAAGGATCGGATCACCCGACCGGCCGATCGCCGGCCGGTCGCACCCGGCGGATACATCTGCCGCGGACGGATCCGTCCGCGCTCATCCCGCTGCACGCCCGGGCACCCCGCGGGACAAACCCGCATCCGTCGTGCTGTATCCATGCATTGGACACAAAATGGATTAGAGAAGTCACCAGCATCATTACTTGAACAGAGTGGCCCGTGAATGACGGAAGGTCTCCTCCCGCCATGATGCGTCGGAAGATCGTGAGCGTGATAACGGTTGGCAAGGGTAAAAGCGCCGGCCGTGCACCGGATCCAACTCCGACTCCGAAGCAGCGGAATTTGCCTGCGTCCCATTCTTCCTCCTCGCAGGCGTGACTTATCTCCACGCATGCACGGCGAAAGATTGACAGAGTCCGCTACAGGTTCTGGGATGAATTTGTCTTTCCATGTACCCCGCGCCCCTTCCCCTGTATCCCGCGCCTGGTGATTCCCTGCCTCGTTGCGCAGGCACGCATATCGCGAATTCGATTTTGCCCGCGGCAGGCAGATTGCGGAGCGAACGAATCATGCAGACACGCGGCTGAACCCGGGACCGGTTTACGTCGATGGAGCTGAGGCCCTGGATGATTTCTTTGCGGGAGGCGATTCCACTAACCAGCCATTGCCGGCTGGCCGCATGGAGAATCGGCCGGGGACTGCGGAAGCAAAAATCCCGCGGGGCCAGCTGCGAGCTGCCCTTCACCATCGACCCCATTCAGCGGTGTTATCTCCACCATGCGCATATGTTCGGCATGCTCTGGCCGCATCCCCGCTTCGCGGCGATTCTCCTGAATCGCTGCATCAGTCCCCACCTGGTGGGCGATACCTCCAACCTGCACGCGGGGCGCTGGGATGTGTTTCTGGATTACGATCCCTATGTTTCAATTGAGGCGCTGGGCGCAGCAGGGGAACTCGAACTTGATACCTGGTCGCCGGATTGGTGCCTGCATTCCAGTGCGGAGGAGTTTGCCGAGCGGACCTGCGCCGCGCTGAACGAGCGGCGTTTTGTCGAGCTGCATCTCAACGACTTTTTTGTACGAGGCACGGAAACGGTGGGACGGCGCAATGCGCGCCACCACACTTTGATTACCGGCTATTCCGCCGAGCTCGGGGTATTTTTCTGCGCGTCGTACCTGAAAGGCGGGGGCTATGGCAGGGCGCAAATCCCCCGTGAACTGCTCAGGACAGCGGTGCTGTCGGAAGCGGGAAGCAATCTGCCCTCCAATCTGGCCTACTGCGCACCGATTATGGTGCGGTCGGTGCGGGTGGTCGAAGGGCCCAAGGTGGCGATCGATTTCGACGAGGTCTGCCACCAACTCCGCTGCTATGGCGAGGCTCGCCCCGTCGGAGGCGAAGAACTGCATCGAGGCTCCGGTCCCAAGCGGTTTGGCCGGGCGGTGCTCGGACCGTTGCGCGACTATTTGGACGGCTGCAGTAAATCACGCCAGCGCGTGAACCTCATCGTGACCCGCTACCTATGGGAAAGGCACCGGGTCATGGTCGCCCGGTTCAAGCACCTGACCCAAATGTATCCGGAAATGAATACAGCCCGCCTGGTTCAGCAATGGGGAGAGCTCGAACGCGGGTATCATTCCCTGCATTTGCAGTGCATGGCATACAATGCGGCGCCATCGTTGCAAACGGGCGACGCGACACTCGGCTCGCTCTTTGACGGTTTGCCCAAACGTGAGGATGATGCGACCGCGCTGTCACTTCAAGTGCTGGACCGTCTGCGGGCGCGACGGAGGGTCTTTTCGCCGACGCCCTGAGAGCCGGCGTGCCAAAAACATGGAAACGCCGCATTCAACGCGCAGACCCGCCCCGATGACTTCAAATTTATGGATCCTGTGATCACGCCGCACCAAGAAAGACTGCTTTTTATCGAGGAATTTGAACGCGGAAACGTCTATCCCGGAAGCCCCGTCTATCATAATATTCCGCTGATCTTGCGCGGCGCGAAACCCTATTCCGTCGAACGACTGCAGACTGCGGTTTCGATGGTTTTTCGCCACCACGCGGAGTTGCACGCGCGATTTCAGTCCACTCCGATGGGTCCACAAAAACGGATCGTCGAGAGCCGCCCGAACGTAGTAGTGGAGCTTGAACGGACAACCGGGGAGCTTTCGCGGGAGGCGGCCTGCGATTGGGCGATCCGTTATTCACGCCGGGAATTCCGGTTGAATGACGAATCCCCCGTCAGGGTTGCGATTCTGGACTACGCCCAAACCGAGTATTTGCTGATCATCGCTGCACATCATCTCGTCGCTGACGAGCACTCGATGGAAATTCTAGTCCGTCAAATTGGAGAGGCGTTGAGCGGGAAACCGGACGAAGCTGCTGAAACGCCGGAGGCTTTGAAACAGGAACTTTGGCAGGCTGGTCAGCCCAACCCGGCTCATCTTGCCTATTGGCGGCAACGGCTCGCCGGCAAACTGCCCCCGCTCAATCTCCCGGCAATGCGGCCGCGACCAGCAGTCCATACGTATACCGCCGCGCGGGTCGAGTTTGTCATTCCGGAGGAAACCTGTGGCCGGGTGAATGCTGTGGCGAAGCAGCTGGGAGTGCCGGCTCAAGCGGTGACGCTGGCCGCCTACGCGGTACTTCTGGCCCGGTACGCACAGCAGGAAGACATCGTGATCGGAACGTCTGAGTCCCGCCGCCATGCCGGCAACGAGAAGGTAGTCGGGGCGTTGGCGAATCTGGTGGTAATCCGATCCCGTGTGGTTCTTTCCGATCCGTTCGAAGTCGTGGTGCGACATCTGGCCTCCTTGCAGCACGAAGCAAACGCGAACCGGGACATGCCGTTCGATTTGCTCGTGCGCGAACTCGATCCCGAAGTGGATATGAGCAGGACGGCCCTGTTCGATTTTTATTTCTCCGATTGCGATTCCCACCCCGCCCAACTGAGAACGCCCGACGGGCAATCATGGGAGGTCGTGCGCACCCATTTGGGATATGGAAAGTATGACCTGGATTTGTCGTTACGCGCGCACGTGTTGGGTGGCCGGTCAGCGGTCCTCGTCTACAATCTGGATTTTTATGACGCCTGGTATGCGGACCAGCTGGTCCGACACTTCGTGAACATCCTCCATGAAGGCACCACCCGGCCGTTCACCCCGGTCGGGGATTTGCGGCTGTTGAATGCGACTGAGGAAGAGCGAGAGCTGCAGGAGTGGAACGCGACCCAAGCCCAAGCTCCGCGACAGCAGACCCTGGACCGGTTGTTTTCGGAACAAGCCCGGCTCACCCCCAATCAGGTGGCGGTAACTTTCGGAACCGAGCAGGTAACGTATGCGGAACTCGACGCCCGGGTGAATCAGCTGGCGCGGCATCTGCGTGCCCAGGGAGCAACCCCCGACACTTTGGTTGCCGTGTTATTGGATCGTTCGATCGAAATGGTTGTCGGCATTCTGGCGGTGTTGAAGTCGGGCGCCGCCTATCTGCCGCTGGATCCGGCCCACCCGGCCGAGCGAATTGGCTTCATCATGGCGGACACCCAGGCGCGGATTGCCCTGACCACCGGAGATCTGGAATCCGCGTTGAAGGGCAAACCCGGGGTGATCATTCGTGTCGATTGCGATGGACCTGAGATTGCAGGCCACCCTTCAGACGTGCTGGAAAGCTGCTCGACCGCCAACAATCTGGCGTACTGCATTTACACGTCGGGATCCACGGGCAAGCCAAAGGGCATGCTGATCGAGCACCGCCAGGTCACCCGGTTGATCATCAACGACCGGTCTACTTTCAAATTTGGATCCGGGGACGTCTGGACGCTTTTTCACTCCTGCTGTTTCGATTTCTCGGTATGGGAACTATTTGGTGCTCTGCTCCACGGCGGGCGTTTGGTGATCGTGCCGAAAGAAATCACGTCCGACCCCAAAGAGATGGTAGAGCTGGCAGCAAGGGAAAAAGTCACGGTTTTCAACCAGACACCCACGGCATTCTATCATTTTGCACGACAGGCTTTGAAACAAAGAATCCCGCTTCCCGGCCTCCGGCTGGTCGTCTTCGGCGGGGAAGGCTTGTCCCCGCTCCAGTTGAAGGAATGGAAGCTCGGTTACACGCACGTTCGCCTCGTCAACATGTACGGAATCACCGAAACAACGGTGCATGTGACCGAGCATGACGTCACCGATGAGGACATCCGCTCGAATACCAGCACGATTGGTCTGCCAATTCCCACGACGACCTGTTATCTCTTCGACCGCTCCCTCCGCATCGTTCCGGCGGGGACCACCGGAGAAATCTACGTCGGCGGCGAGGGTGTTGGCCGCGGTTACTTGAACCGTCCGGAACTGACCGCGGAGCGCTTCGTGACCAATCCATATCAACCGACCGAGCGCCTGTATGCATCCGGTGATCTGGCTTACCGGCGTGGTGACGGTCGCATGATTTATGTCGGTCGCATCGACAATCAAGTGCAGGTGCGCGGATTTCGTGTTGAACTGGGCGAGGTGAAAACGCACCTGCTGCACCATCCCGACATTGTCGATACGGAGATCATTGGCACCTCGCTCAGGGAAGGATCAGGCGTCGAACTCGTGGCCTATGTAGTCACGCGAAACCCGGTTTCCGTCGAGAGCATGCGGCGTCATTTGGTGCGGGAACTCCCGGACTACATGGTGCCTTCACTGTTTGTGAACCTTCCGGAACTTCCCTTAACGGCCAACGGAAAGGTTGACCGCAGAGCGCTGCCGGCCCCGGAATGGGCGATCGAAGTTTCCCCGGACGAGTACACCGCCCCGCGTACACCCATGGAGAGCGGCTTGGTCGAGATTTGGACCAGCCTGCTGAACGCCCCGGTGGGCATTCGGGACAATTTCTTTGTGCGGGGCGGCCACTCGATTCTCGCCGCCCAATTTCGCTCGATGGTGCGGGAACGTTTCGGTGTCGGGCTGCCGTTGCGCAGCGTCTTCGAGACTCCTACCATCGAACATCTCGCGCCGTTGATTGCCAGCCTCCAGGCGGATCAGCTCACCTCCACCAGCTGATCCACCCCGGCTGAGCGCCTGCGGCTTAGCCTAACACGCCTCGCTCATGATGTCCGATCTTCGCCAGAGTCTACGCGTTCTCGTCAAGCAGCCGTTGTTCAGCGGCATCGCCATGATCACGCTGGCTCTCGGCATCGGGGCGAATACCACGATTTTCAGCGTGGTCGATGCCTTGTTGTTTCGCCGTCCGCCGTTTCCCTCACCGGAGGAGTTGGTTCGCGTGTGGGACCACTCCCAGCAAACGGCGGTCGGGCCGCTCAGTTTTGGCGAAACGCGGGAACTCAAGCAACAGTTGGAGACCGCGGATTCAGTAACCGCGTTTGCGGGTTGGGCCAACACCCTGGTTTTGCCGGGACAGCCAGCGGAGCAGCTTCACTCCATCAACGTGAGTGGAGATTTCTTCCGGACGTTCGGCGTGCAGCCGGCAATCGGAAGGGCGTTCTCTGACGACGAACAGGTGCCTGGAAAGAACAAGGTCGCGATTCTCAGCCATGCCCTGTGGCAGTCCCGCTTCAGCGCGAGACCGGATATTGTGGGTCAGGTGATTCGCTTGAACTCCGAACCCGTCACAGTTGTCGGAGTGATGCCGGTCAACTTCGAGTACCGCATGCTCTGGGGAAAGGTGGACTTGTGGAGACCCGTTTCGCTTCCGCAGAAGTTTATCGAAGATCGGGATTTTCGAGTGTTTCAGGTGGTCGCGCGACTGAAGCCGGCCATCTCCGCCGGCCAACTGGCGCCGTCTCTGAACGCGCTGTCCGACCGCTTGGCGCGGGACTTCCCCAAATCGAACTCCGGTCATGGATTTCGCGCGTTACCCCTCCGCGAGTCCGTGCTGGATCAAACCGGCCGGAGAGGCACCTGGTTGCTCATGGGATTGGCGGGCTTTGTTCTCCTGATAGCGTGCGCAAATGTGGCGAACCTCCAGATTGCCCGTGGAACGGCGAGCGCGCGTGAACTTGCAATCCGCTCCGCGTTTGGTGCGCCGCGCCATCGCCTGATCCGGCTTCAATTGACGGAATCCCTCCTGGTGGCGGCTGGAGGAGGAATCCTGAGTGTTGCGGTCTCCGCCTGGACCACCCGTCTGCTTCAAACCAACATCCTGTCGCAAAACGACGAGGTGCTGCACTTGCAGATGGACGCCCGGGTCCTGTTCATCACCGGTTTGTTGTCACTCGCAAGTGGCGTGGTGTTTGGGTTGATGCCAGCGTGGTTTTCTTCCGGCGTGAATGTGATGAACGCACTCCGGCTGCAGTCGCGCGGTGCCACGGCAGATCGGGGGACCCAACTGATCCGAAAGGGGCTGATCGTGGCGGAAATCGCTCTGACGATTGTTTTGCTCGCAGGGGCCGATATCATGTGGCGTGGTCTCAGCCGGAGTTCCGCGGCGGAAACGAACTGGGATGCCCAGCGGATCGCCACGGCCGCCGTGTATATCCCCGAGGGGAATCAGTACGAGCAACCGGACAAAGTCCGGGAATTTCACCGCAAACTCGAACTCCAGCTCGCACAGCTGCCCCAGGTCAAGGACGCCGCGCTGGCGACCGGTCTGCCCATCGGCTTTTATAGCACAGTGCGGGGATTCGAGGTCGACGGGCAGACCTCCCTCCACGCTTCGGAACAACCCACGACAGGCGTCACCATGGTGAGCGGCTCCTATTTCTCGTTGCTCAACATCCGACTGCTGGCGGGCTCCTTTTTTAACGCCGATGTCAGGTCCGATACACCACCGCTGGTGATAGTAAACGAAAGCCTGGCCCGGCATTTCTGGCCGGGAGAGTCGGCCGTGGGGAAACGCATTGCAACCCGCTCCGGGGACTCGCGCATCTACCGCGAAATCATCGGAGTGGTGCAGGATGTGCCATTGACAGGAAACTTTGCCGACACCGCGACGCGCTTTCAGATCTACCAACCCCTCATTCAGGAGCCTTGGAATTACGTCGTGATGATGGTGCGAGGCGAACAGACAGCCCCGCCAGCCTCACAACTCAAGTCGGCTCTGTCGCAGGTGGACGCGGATATCGCTCTGACCGATGCGCTGACCATGGAACAGGCGCTGGATCGCTGGCAGCATAATTTCATTTTGGGAGGGAGAATTTTGCAGATTTTTGCCGTGCTCGCGCTCGTGCTCGCGACCGTGGGTTTGTTCGGGGTGGTCTCGAATACGGTGGCGCATCGAACCACGGAGTTCGGAATCCGCCTTGCTCTGGGCGCGCCACGCAAACACATTCTTCTTCTGGTATTCAATGGCGGCCTGCGTCTGGCCGCGGTCGGCATCCTGCTGGGTCTGGTGGGAGCATTCCAACTCGGAAAGTTGCTCTCGTCGATCATGCCGACGCTCGGTTCTTCCCATTGGGGGACGCTGCTGGCGACAGCGCTATTATTGGTCGTCGTGACGCTCAGCGCGTGCACGTTGCCTGCCATAAAAGCCGTTTCGAGCTCAAATCCCCTCGACGCCCTGCGCGGCGAGTAGTTGCTCCGGTCGCTGGGGGCTGTTCCCGATACCAGCAGAGTAAACTACCACTCACGATCCACGGCCCGCGCTCGTTTGGAGTGGTCACCTTTTTGCATGGTGACTGGGAATACTCTTCCCTTGCCTCCTGCCACGCTGGCCTCACTAGCGCATCGGCGACATTGCCGTGACCGCGGACCCAATCTTCAGTCCTCGCGAGGCGCGTGCAGGACCTGTTCGTTATAGAGCCCGGCGTACACCTTGCCCTGCCTGAGCAGGGCTTCATGATTGCCAGATTCCACAATCTCCCCGCGATCCAGCACGATGATTTGGTTGGCCGACTTGATCGTCGAGAGACGGTGGGCAATGACCAGGGTCGTTCGACTGTGCACCAGTGCGTCCAACGCCTCCCGAACGAGACGTTCGGAGTGGGTGTCCAGTGCACTGGTCGCCTCGTCGAGCACAAGGATCGGCGGGTTGCGGAGAAACACGCGGGCGATGGCAAGCCGCTGCTTTTCGCCGCCGGAAAACTTGTAACCGCGCTCGCCGACGACGGTTTCGTACTGCTCCGGCAACTCCATGATTCGATCATGGATTGCCGCAGCCCGAGCGGCGGCGATGACCTGCTCCTCAGTCGCATCCGGACGTGCAAACAGCAGGTTGCGGCGTACGCTGCCGTGCAGCAGAAACGGCTCCTGGGTCACCACTCCGATAAAATCCGGAATACTCTCGAGGCGCAGAGTCCGGATATCGTGACCGTCGATCTCGACTGATCCCGTGTCTGCTTCGTACAGGCGGGAAAGCAGATAAGCGATCGTAGTTTTGCCAGAGCCACTGCGGCCCACCAACGCCGTCATATGTCCCGGCGGAATGGAAAATGATATGTCACGCAGGGTTGGACGCGAACTCACCGGTGATCCCTCCTTGTCGGTCAAGGAACCCTCCGCAGAAGCAGCGGCCGGCGCTTCGTAGCTGAATCCCACATTGCGGAAGATCACATGTCCCTGCACTTGTTCGGGCCGAAGAACTATCTTGCCAGGCTGTGGTTGCTCCTGGGCGGGTCGGTCCAGGTACTCGTACACCCGTTTCAGCATGGTCAGCGCTTGATGGATTTCCGCCTGGGAATTCAGCAATTGGGCCGCGGGGGCAAAAAAACGGCCCTGGAGCGCGCTAAACGCAACCGCAGTACCGATCGTCATCTTCGCGCCGAGTAATTCAGAGCCCGTGATCAACTGCCATCCAGCGATAAAAAACATGGAAGCAGGAATCGCTGAAATCAGTGTGCCCAAACCCATGAAGCCCCACTGCCCGACGAGTTGTTGCCGGAGTTCATTCGCAAGCAGGCGGTCGTTTTCTTTTTCAAAGACGTCTTCCATCATCTGGCGCCGGCCGAATGTCTTCGCAAGAATCACGCCCCCGATTGAGAGGGTTTCGACCAGCAGGCTGGTAAAGGAGGCGGCAAGGGTCTGTCGCTCGGCCATCAACGGACCCCGAATGCGCGCCGTCCAAAAGTGGTTCAAGAGGAAAACGGGCAGGATTGCGACCGACACGATCGTGAGTACCGGACTGATCAAAACCATCAACGTAACTGTCGCCAGCATTGTCACGCAGCTGGAGAGGATTTGTGTGACCGTATTGGTGGCAAACTGCTGGAGTCCGGCCAAATCAGATGAAAATCGAGCCTCGATCTCGCCCTGTTTGGTTTGCGTAAAAAAGCGCAAAGGCATGGCGAGGAGGTGGGAATAAAGACGGTTGCGCAAATCACGAATGATTCCCTGTCCGATCCGGGCGCTCACGTGAGTTTGAACCAACCCGAACAGTTGAACGACGGCTGGCAGAACCAGGAGGAGTCCGCAGTAGATCGCGAGGGTGGAGACACTCTTTCCCCCGAACGCATCGTCAAAGATGCGCCGGATGACGAGGTAGGTGGACATCTCCGCCGTTGTCATCAGCAAGCTGATGACCGCGAGAAGTCCCAGGGCAGCAAGGTGTGGACGGTAGAGACGAAGCGCGCGCCGGGAGGTGCTCAACGGGGAAGAACCGTTTACCTCTTGTACCGATGGGGCTTCTGGGGTGGCTACGGGCATGTCGATGGCGGGATTACGCGACTGCCGAAATGAGGCGCAAAACCCGGCCAGAATCCGCCCAAGCGAGGGGTTGTGGAACGCGTGGATGGCTCACTGCGAAATAGACGCTCCCTGCGCGGACAAGACCCTCATCTCCAAACTGCGGTTATTGTATTTGAGCGAGCGCACTCTGAGCGCGATGACACCGGCCGTTGTGAGCAACGGAGGCAGCGGAGACGTAATGTACCACTCTCCGGAGGTCACGTCCTTATGGTACATGTGCAGCGTGAATGGCAGGAGGTAAACTTCACGGTTGGGAATTACCTGAACCGGGGCGACCCGATCCCACTCGTAGGCAAAAAAGATTCCAAAATCCAGGCTAAGCAGTCCCGAAAGAATCGAGGGACGTCCGATAATCGACTGCGCGAGGTCTTTTAGTCCGGGAGTTTTGTTCGCGATGTCGAGGAACTCGACCACGGCAAAACTCTGTTTGGCGAACTGCTCTTCATCCTCCCGGGTGAAACCAGCCTTGGCGGCCCAGGACTTGGAGAATTCCAGCTCGCTGGCCGATGGCGGGGCGGTCTTGAAGCCCATGGACGGATAAAAACCCTTTTCACGAATTCGAATCGCAATCTTGGCCATGGTGTCGAAACCGCAGGCGAGGAAATCATTGGCGATAACCAGGCGTGTTTCGATTTTGTCAGCGGGTTTTGACATCCCCTGCTCCGCGTCTCCAGAAGGCGGGGCATACATGCGGATTCGCAAAGGCGTCATCGTCCGGCTGAGATGAAACTCGTTTCCCGCGGTGGAATAGATCGAGAAATCGTGAGACTGGCGTTTTTGATCGGCTTCTTCGGCGGGCACCACCGTCAACTCGGCCAGCAGCTGCTGCTGCACGCCGTCCACGGTCTGGGTGAAAAGTATGGTTACGGTGTCACCCGGCAGAGAGGTCGGGGTTCCGCGGGGAGCCGAAAAACCTGTGATGGAAATGTGTTCCCGCTCCGCGAGCCGGAGAATAGCCGCCGATGGCTCCGCGAAAGGGGGTATCGAATCCGTATTAGCAGCAGCAATACAATCAAGCGACCCCAAGAACGCCAATGCGCCAAACAGGAAGGTTTGACCGAATCGAATCTGGTTTGGGCGGCCAACCCTTGAGCGCCGGGCGCAGGATACCGAGACCCGCGCGTGGTCGAGATTTGGTGGGGGAAGCGAGCAAAAGGGGAACTTCATAGGGGAAAACCCTGCATTCAGAGCGCTGCCGCACTGAAAAAGAGGACACTCAGGAGGGCGCGTGATGAACGGGGAAAGTCAGGCAAAAGCCGTGCGCGTGTATGAAGACTCGTTTCACGCGAGTCAATCAAGACGTGCAGCATTGAGGCTTTGAACGCGCTGCTCCGATCGAGGGCGGGAGTTGCAACCCTGAAACGGGGTCCATTCTCCGCGGACGCCCAATCTCCAATCCAAACGTCCGCTGACAAAATCCTGTGCGCGTAGCGATGCATCAAGGATGTTTCCTGCGATAGTTCTCCTTGCGATCTTGATCCTGCAGCAAGACTCATACTATTGCATGACGCGTTTGTTGATCCGTCATCATTCGACCCATTCCAGCATCCCAAAATCCCATGGCCGGTAAATATTATCCCACGCGCTCCACTTTAGCGACTCCCCAACTCCAAAAATATTTTCATGGTGATGAAAAACAGATAAAGGTGCTGGACCAGTTTTTTGGTGATTCGTTCGACTACCTGGCACTAAATTCAGTTCCGGGCGATTATCTTGAATTTGGTTCGGGCTTTAATGTGATTTCATTTCGACTGGCGGCAAAGTATCGCGACCTTACCGCCCGTGAGCATCACTTGTTCGCGTTCGACTCATTTCAAGGGCTTCCCGAACCGAAAGGCATAGACGAACATCCCGGATGGGAAAAAGGCTCGATGGCGACCTCTCTCGATCAATTCCACTCCATCGTTCAATATCATGGCGCAAAATCCGAATCGTATACCGCCGTACCCGGTTTTTATGAGCAGACGCTGGTCGACAAGGCTCCACCCGACTATGGGTGTAGCAAAATCGCTTTTGCGTTCGTCGACTGCGATCTTTACGCTTCAGCCGCGATTTGTCTGAATTTTATTTCCCGTCATTTATCGCATGGTGCAATCCTAGCTTTCGATGATTGGAATTGTTTTTGCGCTTCGAACAAACGTGGCGAACGCCGCGCACTGCAGGAATTCCTCGCGGCGCACCCCGAATTCTCCCTGACCGAATTCCTCACTTTTGGCTGGCACGGGAAATCGTTTATCGTCCACCGGGAAGATCAGGATGTTTAAATGACGTGGGGTCGATTGGAACATCTGCAAGCTTGGATAAATAAGGGCTTTAATCGTTGCGGGGTTTCACCGGCCAAGGCACCCGAAGACCACAACTTCGGGCTCGATGAACTTTCAAGCTACGTTCCAATACTTTTCCGAGCCGCTGCCCTGACTGTTGCCAACAAGGCAACGCCGATCGCGAACCAGGCGGGCAGCACGCCACCGCCACCTCCCCCGCTGCTTGGCGTGGGCGTCGGCGTCGTGGGCGGAGTGGTGGGCGGGGGGGTCGTGGGCGGTGGAGTTGACGCCGCAGAAAGCGAAAGCGTCATCGCGCTGCCCAACGCGGTGATTTTGCGCAACGCGGCATTGCCGGTGTCGGCCACGTAGACGTTTCCGGAGGAATCGAGCGCCAGACCCTTGGGCATGTTAAACCAAGCATGACTACCCGCGCCGTCCTGCTGTCCCGCAATGGTGGGCAAACCCGCGAGCGTGGTGACCGCACCAGCGGAAGTGATTTTCCGGATCGTACTGTTGCCCGAATCGGCCACATAGAGATTCCCCGCGGTATCAATCGCGATTGCCGTGGGCTGATTGAACAACGCAGCCGGCCCAGTCCCGTCCGTCGAGCCGCTCACGCCCGCGACGCCGGCAAAAGTGGTCACCGTTCCACCGGAGGAAATCCGGCGGATCGTGTTGTTCGTCGTGTCGGTCACATAAACATTACCGCTGCTGTCGACCGCCACGCCACTCGGGCGATTGAACCGGGCCGAGATTCCCGCACCGTCGGCACTGCCGAGTACTCCCGCGCCTCCGGCAAAGGTCGTGACTGCCCCGGTGGAGCTGATTTTTCGAATGGTGTGATTGGCGGAGTCGGCCACGAACAAGTTTCCCGAGGCGTCCAACGCGAGACCGATCGGACTGGAGAATGTCGCTGCGCTCCCCGTGCCGTCGGTGTTGCCGCGGCTGCTCGACGATCCCGCAAAGGTGGTGACCGCGCCATCAGCGGCGATGCGACGGATGGTCGAGTTGGCGGTGTCCGCGACAAAAATAATCCCGGCCGATGTGCGTACAATTCCGCCCGGCTGGCTGAATTGCGCCGCGGAACCCGCGCCATCGGCTGTTCCCGCGGTGCCGCTTGCACCCGCCACCAAGGTCACGGTTCCGTCGGCGGCAATTTTCTGAATCACGTTCGCGGTGGAATCGCTCACATAAAGATTGCCCGAAGAATCCAGCGTGATTCCCAGCGGCGACGGCAGCACCACGGCATTCACCGTCAGCACTGCGGCGTTGCTGTTGCTTGAATTTCCACCGTTCGTGGCGACAAAACGATAACGCGCACCATTCAACGAAGATCCGGCATTGGCAATCGTCAGCGTGTTTGTGGTCGTTCCACTGTAGGTGCCGTTGTCGGCCAGCGACGACCAGGTCGTCCCGCTGTCAGTGGAAATCTGCCACTGCCCCGTACCGCCTGACGCACTCGCATAAAATGTCACAGTATGGCCGGCAGACGCAGTTTGGTTCACCGGCTGCGACGTGACCGTCGGGGCCGGCGTGGAGACGGTCAGGCTGTTGATCCAATCCGTGAGCAACGCCACTCCTGACGGATCGATCTCGTTGCTCGCCACCGGCGGCATTTGACCACTGCCCCGGCGGTTGATGCGCGCAAGCAACATGGAGTGGGCGGTGTCGGCCGGTACGACGACGCGATTCGACGCATTGCCACCCGAGTCGACCAGCGAGCCATTGATCAAACCTGCGTTGGCCGTGGCGGTCTGAATACGTGCATCAAAATTTCCCAGTGCCGTGCCACCCGGTTGGTGACACTGCACGCAGTTTGCCGCCAGATAGGAACGCGCGCGCGATTCCAGCGTGGCGGAGGTGTCGTCCGCGGCGGACAGGGCGCGCAACGTCGAGGGTGCGGGAATGCCGGCTGTGAAATAGCCGGCATTGGCGAGGGCCGTGAGCTGGTTGGCGCTCGTGGAATTGTACGTCTGATTCCGATTCAGCTGCGCCGTGTTGAAACCCAGTGCGAGGCCGCCGGCCGGCGTGTGGCACTGCAAACATTCCGCGCGGCTGGGATAACGCCACGTCTGCGAACGGATCGTGCCGTTGTCATTGATGGAAATGGTTTCATTGGCGCCTTCCTCCGGAACCAGATCCGCCTCGGTTTGCGCCGTGTTCCAGCGATACGTCACCCCATAGACGCCATCGGCCGTCTTGACGATGAAGCGGGTTTCGATGCGCCGCGCGGTGGCCGGATTGCCCCGCGTGAGCTCGAGATCGAAATGTTTCACCCACACCGTGCCAGCAGGAAAGGTCCAGTTTCCTTCCGCGGCGAAAGTGATCTTGTTGGCCAGCGCCGGCACGCTGAACCAGCGGCGTTTTTTGGCGTAGTCCGACCAAAAGGACACATTGGGATCGTAAGCCACCACTCCGGGAGCGGGCGCGAGCGACGCCACACTCGAAAATGCCCCGGTCGCCGACAACGTGGCCGGCAGCGTGGAACTCGACGATGAGACAACCAAACGCCTGATCGCACCTGCAGTGACATTGGCGAGGGCCGTGAGCTG
>JBEHXD010000014.1:0-25757 GCA_048498875.1 Verrucomicrobiota bacterium | reverse complement strand
CGCCAACATCACGACCGTCGGCGAGCTCGCGATGAAGACCGAGCAGGAAATGCTCAAGTACCGCAACTTCGGCAAGAAGTCGCTCAACGA
The DNA here is from genome assembly GCA_048498875.1 of Verrucomicrobiota bacterium. Classification (GTDB taxonomy): domain Bacteria; phylum Verrucomicrobiota; class Verrucomicrobiia; order Opitutales; family Opitutaceae; genus Lacunisphaera. The sequence continues at coordinate 25,667 of JBEHXD010000014.1, read as the reverse complement.
AATCAAGGAAAAGCTCGAGGCCCTCGGTCTCTCGCTGGGCATGAAGTTCGACGAGCGCCTCCTCGAAACGAAGAAGGAAGGCTGAGCAGAAGTAGCGGGCATCGAGTAGCGGGTAGTGAGCATAAAACTCACGCCCGCTATTCTACTCGCTACCCACTACCCACTATTTTAAATTGATTCTCGCGCCGTCCGCTGCCGCCCAACGCTGCGACCGGATTGCCGATCGGGAATCGCAACCAAAACCAACCAATGCGTCACAATAAACATCACGCTTCCCTCGGCGTCACCCGCGAACATCGCAAGGCGATGCTCTCCAACATGGGTGCGTCCCTCATCAAACACGGCCGCATCGAAACCACGCTGACCAAGGCGAAAGCCCTCCGTCCGTTTATCGAGAAGGTCATCACCAAGGCCAAGAAAGCCGCGGTTGCCGGCGAAAAGAAGGACGCCCTCCATCTCCGCCGCATGGCCCTCAAGGACATTCGCGACGAAGGCGCGGTCACGCTTCTCTTCAATGAAAAGGCGAAGCAGTTCGCCAATCGCGCCGGTGGTTACACCCGCATCTACAAACTCGGACCGCAACGCATCGGCGATGCTGCCGAGATGGCCCTGATCGAGCTGATCAGCGCTGAGGACGAAGGCTACAAGAAGTCCAAGGGTTCGGCCAAGAAGAGCGCCAAAAAGTCCGGTGGTAAAAAAGCCGCTGCGACCGCTGAAGCTGCTCCTGCTGCCGAGGCTCCTGCGACCGAAAGCGAAGCCAAGAGCTAAAGTCCGTCGATTTCTGTCACTCTCAACGCGCCGTACCGCAAGGTCGGCGCGTTTTTATTTCCCCTGAACGGCCTAAGCTGCTTCCTTGGAATTATCCTGTGGTTACTCCGCCCAATTTCACCTTCGACGTCATCTTATACGGGCTCCTGGTTTTCGGGACGTTTGGTGCACTTTGGTTCTATTATGACCGGCGTGATCGGAAGTTCTACGATGTGGAACGGAGAAAAATCACCTTCCACTGTATTCGCTGCGATACGCTGTACACCGAGAAGCCAGGATCGGAAGTAGTCCCTTGCCCCAAGTGCGGCCACTTGAACACCCGCTTAAAGTTTTAATCCCGCTTTGTGACGTTTCTGAGTCGGTTGCGATCGGGCTGATTTCCAACCAGGGACGGGTGGCGGTGCAGTGGAAAATGGGTGCTTTCGAGCGTGCTGGTGATTGGGATTGATTCGCTGGCGGCGTTTCACCCATAACTTCGCATGGCACAGATTATCGCCGTTCTCGATTTCGGGTCACAACTCACGCAGGTCATCGCGCGTCGCATTCGCGAGAGCCAGGTCTACTCGAAGATTTATCACTATTCCACGCCGGCTGCGAAATTGCGCGAGGAAGGTGTGATCGGCATTATTTTGTCCGGTGGTCCGCAGAGCGTGTATGCCAAGACTGCGCCGCATCCCGATCCGGAGATTTTCAACCTGGGGGTGCCGGTACTGGGTATTTGCTATGGCGTGCAACTGATGGGCTATTTCCTCGGCGGAAAGGTGGCTCAGAGCAAAGAACGCGAGTACGGTCACGGTCATCTGACGATTAAAAAGCCGGGCAAGCTGTTTGCGGGGTTGCCGCGCAAACTGCGAATTTGGAATTCCCACGGCGACAAGCTGACGAAACTTCCGCCCGGGTTTGTCGCGACGGCGGTTTCGGAAAACTCGGTTTTCTCAGGCATCGAGGATGCGAAGCGCGGATTTTATGGAATTCAATTTCATCCGGAGGTTTTCCACACGGAGCGCGGCGTGGACATGATCCGCAATTTTCTCGTGGGAGTTTGCGGCGCGAAGCAGGATTGGACCACCAGGGACTTTATCGCTCATGCGGTCGCTGATATTCGCGCCCAAGTGGGGAAGTCCCGGGTGCTGCTGGGCTTGTCGGGTGGTGTGGATTCTTCCGTGGCGGCGGCGCTGTTGCATCGTGCCATTGGCAGGCAGTTGACCTGTATTTTCGTCGACAATGGTCTTTTGCGAAAAGGAGAGCGCGAGTACGTTGAGGCGCTCTACAAGCGTAACTTTAAAATCGATCTCCGGGTTGTCGACGCATCGAAACTTTTCCTGAAGCGCCTCAAGGGAATCACCGAGCCCGAACAAAAACGTAAGATCATTGGCCGTACGTTTGTTGAAGTCTTTGAAAAATCACTCAAATCGATTGGCGGCGCCCAGTTTCTGGGACAGGGGACGCTTTATCCTGATGTCATTGAAAGTGTCTCGATCGCGGGCAACCCGGCGTCGCTGATCAAGACCCATCACAATGTGGGCGGACTGCCGGAGCGCATGAAGTTGAAGCTCATCGAACCTTTGCGCGAACTTTTCAAGGATGAGGTCCGCAAAGTGGGATCTGCGCTGGGCCTGCCGCGGGAAGTGGTCTGGCGCCAGCCATTCCCGGGGCCCGGCCTTGGGGTGCGCGTCATGGGCGACATCACAGCGGACAAATTGGAAATCCTGCGGAATGCCGATGCGATTTTGCAGGATGAAATGATGGCTTCCGGATACTACTGGAAGGTCTGGCAGTCGTTTGCGGTCTTTTTGCCGGTTAAAACCGTGGGTGTCTTCGGCGACGAACGGACCTACGATTATGTCATCGCCCTGCGAATTGTCGAAAGTGTGGATGCGATGACGGCCGATTGGGCCAAGCTGCCCCATGACATCCTCCAGAAGATTTCGAGTCGGATCACCAACGAGGTTCGCGGGGTAAGCCGGGTGGTGTTGGATATCAGTTCCAAACCGCCGGCGACGATCGAGTGGGAGTGAGTTTCCCATTGCGAAAAGCGGCACTAAACGCTGTTTTGACTGTCCCTTTCCATCGCATGAACCTTCGTTTTGCTTTCCTGTTCGTCGTGGCGTTTGTGGCAGTGCTCAACCCCGTGCGGGCGGACGAGGCCGGGGACATGCTTGCGAAGGCACGGGCTCGTTTGGGCAGTGAAAGTGCGCTCAACGCAGTGACGACGATCCATTTTATCGGGACGCTGGAAATGGCGGACTTTCAACCGACCGCGGATGCCAAGACCCAAGTGCCCGGCCAGTTGCTAAAAATGCCGGCGGAAATAATCTTCCAAAAACCTTATCAGCATAAAATGACGGTGACCCGCTCCAAAGTGATCGATGTGACGACACTTGATGACTACGACGGTTGGACCAAGGTAACGGATCGGGAAAACAACAAAAAATGGAGGTTTTCACTGCTGGACGCCGAACAGATCAAACAGCTTCGCGCCAACACTTGGGAAAATCTCTACTTCTTTGGCGGGTTGGAAAAGCGCGGCGGAACCGTCAAGGCAGAGGGTGATGTGGTCGTTGACGGAGTCGATTGCCTGAAGGTCTCATTTTACCACTCGGATCGCATTGTCTTTCACCGGTATTTCGAGAAAACGACCGGCCGGCTGGTCAAAACCGACACGGCTTATGGCGGGGAAATTCGCGAGGAAGGAGAATTACTCGTGGAGGGAATCCGATTCCCCAAAGTCATTGTCAACAAGTCGGCGTCGGGTCAGTCCAGTCGCATGACCATCGAGAAAATCATTCTCAATGAAAAGATTCCGGCCTCGGAATTTGCGGTGCCGAGTTTGCTTTCTGAATTGTAAAGGGAAGGCACCGCCCGGTTGCGGCGATCGCCGTTAATTTTCCTATCAATGGCGAGTTATGGTCTAATGAATGCAACAGATGTCAGCCTGAACGAAGGCTTTGTTTTGCAACCGGCCTGAATTCTGCTCTTTTTCAAGGCTCCCCATCATGCAAAAGACGGCCCTGATCAAGATCGACGACAAGGAAATCGCCTACCCTATCATGGTAGGGAGTGAGGGCGAAAAAGCGATCGACGTGCGCTCGCTCCGAAAGGACACCGGGCACATTCTTTACGATCAGGGTTACGGTAATACGGGTTCTTGTGAGAGTGCCATCACCTATCTGGACGGTGAGAATGGAATTCTTCGCCATCGGGGATACTCGATTGAGCAGCTCGCGGCCAACAGCAGCTATGTTGAAACCGCTTATTTGGTGATTTACGGGGAACTGCCGACGAAAAAGCAACGCCAGGCATTTGGCACCTTGTTGCGCGAAAACGCGGCAATCGAGACACAGATGCAGCGGATCTTCGAGGGTTTCCCCAAGGATGCCGCGCCGATGGTGATGCTTTCGACCATCGTCAATTCGCTTGCAGCCTACTATCCACAGTTGGCGACGAATAATTTCGAGAAAGACCTCCAGCAGTTCGATTTGGCAGCGGCGATGGCCATTTCGAAGATTCGGACCATCGGGGCGATGATCTATCGCCATAACAAGGGTCTGCCGTTTGTGCATCCGAAGGACCTGCCTTTCTGTGATAATTTCCTGCACATGATGTTTTCGGAGCCGTACAAAGACTATGCGGCCGATCCTGACGTCACCCAGGCCTTGAATCTCATCCTGCTCATGCACGCCGACCATGAGCAAAACTGCAGCACATCGACGATGCGCATGGTCGGTTCAAGCAGTGCAAATCTCTTCACTTCACTTTCGGCGGCGATCAATGCGCTGTCCGGCCCGCTGCATGGAGGAGCCAACACGGCGGTGATGCAGATGTTGCAATCGATCCACGATGAACACGACGACGGCACCCGCTTCATTCAGGCGGCAAAAAATGGCAGCAAGAGCAATCGCCTGATGGGCTTCGGTCATGCGGTGTACCGCAATTTCGATCCCCGCGCGAAAATCATCGGCCAGGCCTGTGACGTCGTGCTGAAGAAACTGGGCAAGGAGGATCCATTGCTCAACATCGCGAAGAATCTGGAACAGGCGGCGCTGAAGGATGATTATTTCATTTCGCGGAAGCTCTATCCGAACGTCGATTTCTACAGCGGAATCATCATGCGAGCCCTCGGAATTCCGACAAATATGTTCACCGTTCTCTTTGCAATCGGACGCTCTCCCGGGTGGATCGCAAACTGGCGTGAGGTGGCGTCGAATCCGAAGGGCCGGATCTATCGGCCGCGTCAAATCTACGTCGGTCCCGTGCAGCGCGAATACGTGCCGCTGGCGCAGCGCGGTTAAAAGGCGAAGCTGCGCATAGGTGGGACCCGACCTCCGGGCGGGTTTTTAGACGATCGCCGCAGAAAACGCGTCCGGAGGCCGCGTTCCACCATAAGAGGGCTTAAGCGCCGTTTGATGGCGGCGGAGGGGTTTCGTTTTCCGGCGCCGTCGCAGCGGCCGCTGGTTTTTTCTCCGCGGGCTGGCGCAAAATTTCATCAAGAGTCAGTCCGGTGATGCGTTCCAATCCGTTGAGCAGCCGCCACAGGGCATACATCATCATTCCCATCACCGGCAGCGAGAGGCCGATCATGCTGATCCAGTGCATGCGCGCGAGTTCCTGGTTGAACGCTTCCGTCCCGCTGGGGCTTTTGATGATATGACGGGCGAACCCGTAGTTGAGCACGGCGCTCACCAGCATCGCAGCTGTCAGAAGATAACTGGCGTTGCGGAGCAGCCGGTCGAAATCGGCGTGTTCCCCGCGTGCGGTCAGGGCCGCATCCACCCGTTCCACATCGATGAGCTGCGGATTATAAAGCATCTCGTGAACCAGGGGGGCCTTGGTTCGGATGGAAAAAAAGATCGCCGCACCGATCAACAGGGGGACCGCACCGTCCTTGACCGCGAACCAGAAGACATCGAGTTTCAGGAGGCCAAATCCGCCGGTGATCAGAATGCTGAAAAATCCGAGCAGGGAGATGAAATTGCAACGACGGCGAAGAACAAAATCGTAAATCCCGTAGGCGAGCGGAAAAATCAGGGCGACGATCAATCCCCATTTGGGCCCCAGCAACTTGTCGCCGCTGCACCACGATTGGATGGCGGTGGGAATCCCGAGATTGAAAACCAGGTTTAACCACAGATTTTCCGGTTTGGGCTTGGAGGACGACATGCGCCAACAGGCAAGGTGGAACTCGGTGAAACTGGAAGAGCGAAAGCGCCACGGGAACATTTTTACTGATTCCCTGCAGCGAAGTTTTTGGTATGGTGCGGACTCATGATCCTGCTCGGCGTAAACATCGACCACTCCGCCACCCTGCGCCAGGCCCGTTACCGGCAGGCGGGCGCGACCACGGGAGGCAATATCGAACCCGACCCGGTGGAGCTTGCTTTTCGTTGCGAAAAAGCCGGAGCGGACGGCATCACGGTGCATTTGCGGGAAGACCGTCGTCATATCCAGGACGAGGATGTCCGTCGGTTGGGCGCGGTCAAAACGATCCGGCTCAATCTCGAAATGGCGTGCACGCCGGCGATGACGGAATTTGCGCTGAAATTAAAACCACACTCGGTGTGCCTCGTTCCCGAAAGTCGTGAGGAGATTACCACGGAAGGCGGTTTGGACGTGGTCAGGCATCGCGAGAAAGTGGCGCGGGTAACCGATGCGATGAATGCGGCGGGAATCAAAACCAGTCTCTTCATCGATCCGGACGCGGAACAGATTGAGATGGCGGCGAAGTTAAAGGCGCCGTGGATTGAGTTGCACACCGGGGCATACGCCAACGCGTACCATGGCGCGCAACGTCCCGCGGAATTCAAGCGCCTGGTCGAAGGCGCCAAACGGGGTCATGCCTTCGGGTTGATCGTGAATGCAGGTCATGGCATCAATTACGTGAACATCGCCGAAGTGCGCACCATTCCCCATCTCCACGAGCTGAATATCGGCCACAGCATCATGAGCCGTGCAATGTTCACCGGCATCGAGGAAGCCGTGCGGGAAATGAAAAGGCTGATGAATGAAGTAGCGAGTAGCGGGTAGTGAGTAGCGAGCATGCAATCCTCCGCCATTCCCGTCATGTCTGGTTGTTTTATACTCGCTACCCGCTACCCGCTACTCGCTACTTCCGTATGAACCTGGTTCTCCCTCCTGGCGGCACTCTTATTGGACTCGGTTGTGACTTGATCGACGTCGCGCGAATCGAGCATGTGCTGACGAAGCACGGCGATCGGTTTCTCAAGCGGGTTTTCACCGAGGAAGAGCAGGCCTACTGCAGCGCACTGAAATACCCGCACAAACATTACGCCGCCCGCTGGGCCGCAAAGGAGGCGGTTTCTAAATGTTTCACGACTGGAATTGGCGAACACCTGCATTGGACTTCGGTTTCGGTTTATCACGGCGAGCGGAAGGAACCCTTGGTGCGGCTCGACGATAAAGCGGCGGCCTTGTTGAAAGAAGTCGGAGGGACGCATGTGTGGGTCAGCCTTTCTCACACGGATACGCATGCGATGGCCGTGGCCGCGCTGTTGAAACGCGTGTGAACGTGAAGCAGGCAGTCACGGGAAAGATTTCCGCGGCCAAGGCAGGTTTGATCGTATTGCTGCTCTTCGCAATCTGGGTGGTGTTCATCGTCCTGTCTGCGCGCAAGGAAACGCCTTTGTCCCGCCAAATTCATCGAGGAGGATTCACCGCGGAAACCAAGCTTCATTCCCTGGGGCTTCCGGACAATCCCGATTTGGATGCCTTGCCGGAGGTTTTCGCAATTTGGGCGGACAAGGCCGAATGGAAAGATGGAAAGACCAGGTTTGCCTACTGGCATCCGGGGATGAAAACTTATTCCTACTATTTCGAGGCGACCCGAAGTGAAGCAGGCGTTCATTTCGAGGAGATTTCCGAGCCGCATGATCTCAATTATCTCTTGGACGATAACCTTCCGGACGACTGCCCGATTCGATTCTACCATTTTGAGAAGCCATCGTGGGGTGTTTTTAGCCCGATCGTACCACCTCCTGCGTTGGAGGCGGGTACTCCTCCCAAACCGCAAGTGGAGGTGACGCTGCCCAAAATTTCGTCCCTATCTTTTGAAGCAGCGCCGATTAATGCCCAACCGTCGCGTTGATTGTGGGTCTTTAAGAAAGCGATTTATGAAAACAATTGATTCCCACCCAATTCTGACCTGTGCCGAAGCCGGAAGTTGGGAGAAACGTCTTTTAAAAAACGAAGCGTCGGAATGGGCCGCGATGCGAAGGGCGGGAGAGAGTATTGCGCGTGGAATTCTGGACGATTGTTGTGAGATCGGAAGGCTTTCCTCCAAGGCCAGGCTGCTGCTGCTGGTCGGCAAAGGCCACAATGGTGGCGACGCTTTGTTGGCTGCGCACTGTTTGCTTAAGGAAAGTCCGGGGCGGACCGTCGATGTTTGCCTTGGCTTTGGTGAATCGTCACTGAAGCCGCTGACGAAGCGTTCGCTTGATGAATTGATCGGAGCGACGGGAAACCGAGTCCGTCTCGTGGATTTTCGTCGGTTGAAAGCGGAGCATGGCATCTACGACCTCTGCGTGGACGGCGTGTTTGGTTTTCAGTTTCGGCCGCCTTTGGACAAAACCATCGGCAAATTAATTGCGTGGGTGAATGCCCGCTCGAAAATCAAATTTCGTGCGGCCGTCGACCTGCCCAGTGGCGTGAGTGACCAGAGTGGGGAAAAAGCCTTCCGAGCCGATTTCACCTACGCCACGGGCATCGTGAAGTCGCCGGTCGTGGCGAAGATCAATGGCGGACAAGTGGGGAGATTGCGCTATCTGGATCTTGGTTTTTTTCAGACCAAAAATCCCAAGTCCGATCAGCGAGTGCTGATTGGCCCGGTACTCGAGCCGATTACCCGGCTGCGATCGTCCCAATCGGACAAACGGACCTTCGGCCATCTTTGTGTGGTGGGAGGTTCGCACCGTTATCCCGGAGCGATTTTGCTGGCGGTTCGGGCTGCGCTTCGCAGCGGCGTGGGCTTGGTCACGGCGTTGGTGCCTGAATCACTGGCCGCACAATATGCCTCGGCGCACCCGGAAGTGATGTGGGTGGGTTGTCCGCTCAATTCCGAGGGAGGCCTGTCTCCCGCGAGTTTGCCCTTGCTGCAAGAAAGGCTGAAGCGGGCGGGCGCGCTGCTGGTCGGACCTGGTTTGGGCGCGGCTCCCGAGTCGATTGAATTGGTCCGCCAGATAGCAGAAGAAGCGAGGGTTCCCACATTGTTCGATGCCGATGCGTTGCAGTCGGCGGTAATCGAAGCGCGAAAGAAAAAGCCGTTCATCTGCACGCCGCACGCAGGGGAATTTAAACGCATCCAACCCGCTTTGTATTCGGGCGACAAATTCTCTCATCCCCGCGGGGTGCTCGTGCTGAAAGGCCCGTTGACGCAGATCACGAATGGGAAAACGACTTACTATAGCCCTTTCGGTGGACCGGTACTCGCGCGCGGGGGAAGTGGCGATATGCTGGCAGGGCTGATCGGCGGACTGCTCGCGCAAACACCGGACGATCCCCTGCTCGCTGCCTGTCGCGGGCTGGTGTGGCACGGAATTGCGGCGGATTTGCTTGCGCGCGCTCATGGACAAGTTTCCGTAGAGAACTCGCAACTTTTAGAGCAGCTCGGGCCGGCGCTCCAATCCCCCCATGTCAGAACAAATCACGGAGCGGCAGGCGTTCATGGTCCTGAATGACCTGCCCAACATCGGTCCCATCACTCTCAATCGACTGCTCGCGGAATTCGGCGACGATCCACGGGAGATTTTGTTTTCCAACAAACGACGGCTTGAGTCGGTGAAGGGAGTCGGCCCGGAGACGAGCAGTGCGCTGATGAACTGGCGCGGGCATTTCGACCTGGACCGCGAAGAGCAAAAACTGACGCAGGCGGGCGCGACCTTCATTACCACGCGGGACGCCGGCTATCCGAAGTTGCTCAAGGAAATCAACGATCCGCCCATCGGACTTTATCGCAAGGGCGACTATCTCTTCGAGCAACCATGCATGGCGATTGTCGGCAGCCGGCGCACCACGCTTTATGGCCAGTTGAGCGCCAAAAAACTTGGCGCTCAACTGGCCCAGTTGGGATTTTGTGTGGTGAGTGGTCTGGCTCGCGGCATCGACACTGCCGCCCACGAGGGCGCGCTTTCCGTCGGGGGCAAAACCGCCGCGGTGGTGGGCTGTGGCATCGACATTGTCTACCCGCCGGAAAATCTGGATCTGTATCGCCGGATTGCGGAAACCGGCGCGGTGTTGTCTGAATTTCCCTTCGGTCGAAAAGCGGACAAACAAACTTTCCCGATGCGCAACCGGGTGGTGTCCGGAATCAGCGAAGGAGTGATCGTGGTGGAGAGCGATACCAGCGGCGGCGCGATGATCACGGCGCGCTTCGCGGGAGAGCAGGGGCGGTTGATTTTTGCCGTGCCTGGTCGCATCGATCAACCCACCAGTCATGGTTGTCATCAACTCATTCGTGACGGCGCCACGCTTTTGACCAGCGTGGACGATGTGCTTTCCGAATTGAGCTACCTCGATGGCCTGCGTCCAAAAACGGCAAAACTTTCAGCCGATGAACCCGATTTGCTGGAGCAGTTGATGCCGGCCTTGAGTGAGGCCGAAAGAAAAGTTGCCGCCTGTTTCAAGGGTGGCTCGGTGCTGGGCATCGATGTCCTGACCGAGGAAACCCGGCTCGCGGTCAACGAAATCTCGGTGGCGTTGATGGGATTGGAGCTGAAGCGCCTGATCGCGAAGCGGGCTGATGGTTCATTCGAGGCGCGATCTCCGGTTTAGATAGAGCGTTTTCATGGAAACTGTGGCTGTATTCCGGGCGGTTTGAACTAATCGAGGGCGGCGTCACCCACTTGGCCGAAATGTTGGCGGTAGGGCGGATTATCCCTAATCCGCCGAGGAGCGTACGAAAACCGGTCGAGATCAGCGATTATCCTGAACGGCGGATTAGGGATAATCTGCCCTACCATTTCCAATCTATTTCCGGCCACAGTTTTATTAGAAATGCCCGAGCGCCCTGAAATCACGGTTTTTCATTGCCGGCATTGGCGACGTTTTCATCCCTCAGGAGATATTTGCGGCGTTCGGCGACGAAGCTCTTGAGGCTCGAAGCAGCGTCTCCGTCGCGCTGACCTTCGGTGGTGTCCTGATCAAATTCCTGGATGAAATGTTCGTAGCTGTCCGCCTTGTGCGTTTCCTTCTGCATTTCGTCGCTCACGAGGTCGTGATACTGCTTTGCCACCGGCCCGAGCTTTTTCCAATCGAGCCAGTTTTCCGCGAGATCACGGACATGGCCCAGGTACTGCTGTTTCCAGCGGGGAATCAAAAGTACTTTTAGCAGGAGAGGTTTGTCGTCTTCATCGATTCCGGCCAGCGGATTGAGTTGCGCGCTGTAGGTCACCAGCGTGCGGGCATTGCCGCGATTGCCGCGTCCGCCCCTGAAGCGCAGAGGCCCGAAACCGATTCCGTCACCACCGCGTCCCCGTCCACGGCCGCCCTCGGCGCGATCCTCCCCGATATTTTCCGGAACGTTCCGATTAACAATGAACGATTGATCGGCTTGAAAGGTTGTGCGGGAGAAAAGCGTGTTGAAGGCGCGCTGCAGAGCCGGCTGCGTGATCGTGGCAGGTTTCGAGGAACTCCATTCGGGAAACCATTGGGCAAACGTGGCGGTGACCTCCTCACTGGTGATGAACCCGTCCTGATTTCGATCCAGCACCTTGAAGAAATCGCGGCCGATCATTCCGGCGGCATCATCCTTGCCGAAACTTTGCTTGGTGCGGCCGTCGATTCCCGAGGCCGGCGTGAGCAGGGTGCGGAATTTCTCGACGAACTGGTCCCGGGAAAGTTTTCCCACGAGGTCTTCATCCATCACGACAAACCATGAGCGGGCAAACGACTGCCATTCGTCCCGCGAGAGCTTGTTGTCGAAATCCGTATCCGCTTTGTTGACGAAGCTGTAACTGAGCATCATTGCCAGGTCCGTGGCGGTTTGCTTCGGAAAATCCTTTGCGGAATGCCCTGATTTGGCTCCGCCCGGACCGGTGACCCCCGTTGAAGACACGTCCTTTTTCGGCTCGTGGGATTCAGGTCCCCGGCGCTGCGGGCGTTTTTCGATCTCGCTGTATTCCATCAATCGAAAACTGGCCTCGGCATCCAGAGGCACAAAACGGAACCGGCCATCGGGACCGAGATACAATCCGTAGTTCCCTTCCTTGCTGCCATAGCCGTCCTGATTAATCACGGCATTTTCCAAGGCAAAGTAGTTGAGCACGCTGTCGATATCCAACCGCTTCGCCAGGGCTTCCTCCCACTCGGGTGTGGGCTTTTGATCGATGATCTTGCAGAGCTCGGCCAGTGCACTCCAAGCCTCGGAATTTTCCGCCGAAAGGAGATGATAGCTTTTGCGATAGGCATCAATGTTGGTGCCGAGATAAGCGAGATTGCCGCCGGGTGAAACCGACCACCAGGAGCCGCCACCCGTCCCGAAATTTTCCTTGATGAAAACCTCATCCAGAGCTTCGACGTTGACGTAAGTGCCCCAGTTTTCCCCGTTGATCGCAATTCTGACCAGATTGGCGCGGGGGGCTTTGATGTATTGACGGGCCACATGACTATACAAAATGGTGCGCAGCACCGTGGCATCCGAGGATGAATCGAGCAGGATAAGCTGGCGATGCCCGTCGACGCTTTGGTCTGGGTTGGTGTAATTGAGAACTACCTCAAGGGCGCGCTTGTAACCCAAACCGGTTTCGGGTTCCGCGGCTGGATTTTTGAAGCGAACGCCGACCCCCAGATATTTTTTCCCGTCGAGCGTCAGGGTGGCGGGGACAAGGACATCTGTGGGAGCGAAATCGGCCAGTTCCTTTTCCCAATCCGCGTCCTCGAACTCGAGCGCCACCGTTCGAAAGATTGTCGGATCATAGAGTGGTCGATCGGGGAGGGTGAGAATCGTGGCGATAGCGAGTTTCTCGCCCGGTTTAGTGGGCTCAAGGGCGGTGGCTTGCGCCGCAATTCCAGGCCGTCCATTGCCGAAAACCGGAGGCAGGGTCCCTTGTTTGGACAAAAATGCGCGTGCATTGCGACGTTCAGTTGCGTCCAGCCGATGATCACCGTTCTGATCGAATTGCGCGAGCAGCGGGATTTGTTTGGGCGTTTCTGCAGGGGGAGGCGGGGGCTCGGCGCCGAAGGCGAGGCGGGCAGCGCTTAGGGCCAGCAAACTGGTGCGGAAAATACGCGAAAGATTTTTCATGCCGGATCCAAAACGACGCATCTCGGCGCATGAGGGTTTCACGCCGGTCGGTCGGGTGATACTTGGGATCACCGGCTGGCGGCGTTGTTCCGTCAGGCGGACGAAGAAACCCGATTAACCTGGCGGCCAGCCGAGTTCACGTTGGCCGAGCAAATGGACATGCATATGGGGTACGCTTTCCCCGCCGTCCGGACCGTTGTTTATGACCAATCGATAGCCCGATTCCGCGACCCCCAGCTTGCGGGCCAGCGAGGCGGCGGTCAGCAACAGATGCCCAAGCAGGGCCTGATCCGCAGGCGTGGCTTGGCCGACGCGCGGAATCAGTTTCTTGGGAATAACGAGAACGTGAACCGGCGCCTGCGGATTAATGTCATGAATCGCAATACAAAGCTCGTCCTCATGGGCCAGCTTGGCGGGAATTTCCCGATCGATGATTTTTTGAAACAGCGTTTTAGACATGGCGGATAACCACGGAACACACCGAATACACAGAAAAGAGGAATTAGTTTTCCGTGTATTCGGTGTGTTCCGTGGTTTATAAAAACAAAAGATGCAGATTGGCGCTTCGTCGGGACCGGGCGGCGGCGAGGTCCCGGATCAACGAAAGGCTTTCGTCGTAGTTTTCCTGGCGGCGCGCGGTCCAGCGTTTGTTGGCCGGACAATGCGCGGATCGGAGGTTCGTGATCAAAAGCGTCGATTCCGGATAGATCGCGAGTTTGCGCAAACCCTGCATGATGCCCGCTCGCGTGAAAAGCGGCGTGTCGCCCGTCTCGTCCGCCCGGGCATCCCAATGAAAGAATCCGTGCTCAGGCTGGCCGGCGCACAAACGCTCCAACAACCGTGCGACCGCGCTCGCAAACGCGGGATCGGTGGGCTCGCGTTCGAGGGTCTCACCCAGGCTGGTGCTGATCGCCTGGTCAATCTGCTGCGCGAGATAAAGATCCTGCCCGGTAAGCGGCGCGAACAGCGCGTTGAGGAAATGCAGCCGGCGCAGTTGGGGGGAGCGCGTCATTTCTTCGTCTTGGGCGTGGTGTGCGGATCGTCCGGTGCGAGATTGCTGATTTCGTGCACGAACTCCGACACGTCGCGAAATTCCTTGTATACCGACGCAAAGCGAACGTACGCGACCTGGTCGGTTTTGCGGAGGCGCTGCATCACGTGTTCGCCAATCGCGCTCGTGGGAACCTGGCTGTCGTACTGGGCTTCGACGGCGTCGAGCACGTCCTCAATCAGCATCGTGATTTGCTCGTTATCGACCGGGCGCTTGTGGCACGAGGCTCGGATGGCCCGCAGCAGCTTGTCGCGATCAAAGGGTTCCTGGCGTCCGTCGCGTTTCACGACGACCATGCTGTCGCGTACGAGCGTTTCAGTGGTGGTGAAGCGGTTGCCGCATTCCAGGCACTCGCGACGGCGGCGGGTATTGTTGCCGTCGCGCGCGATGCGGGAGTCGATGACCTTGTCCTCAATGGAGGTGCACTTGGGGCAGCGCATGGACAGTTCCGTTAGTTAAGACTCAGGAAATTTTGCAGGATCTGCATCCCACCGTCCGTGGCGATGGATTCCGGATGAAATTGCACGCCAAAAACGGCGTGTTGCTTGTGGCGCAGCCCCATGATTTCGCCCTCGGCCGTCTCGGCGGTAATCTCAAGGCAGTCCGGCAAACTGGAACGTTCCACCAGCAGGGAGTGGTAGCGGGTGGCGGTGAAAGGCGAGGGAAGTCCGCGAAAAATATCCGTTCCTCGATGTAAAATCGGGGAGCGCTTGCCGTGCATCTGGCGGGAGGCGCGGATGACGTTGCCGCCGAAAATCTGGCCGATCGATTGGTGACCGAGGCACACGCCCAACACCGGCTTTTTTCCGGCAAACGTTTTGATGATGTCCAGGCTAACCCCCGCGTCGGAAGGCGTACACGGTCCCGGAGAAATCAACACCCGCTCGGGGTTCAGCCGCACGGCTTCGTCCGGGGTGAGCTCATCATTGCGGAAAACCCGCATGGAAACCCCCAACTGGCCAAAATATTGGACCAAGTTGAAGGTGAACGAATCGTAATTGTCGATGACCAGCAGCACTTTTGTAAAAGTTACCCCGTAATTGACAGACGGTCAAGTCCGCGGGCAGGTTTAATCGAGTCATGTCCGACCACTTTCAGCTCCTGAAGACCGATACAGCCACCGCCGCCCGGCGGGGACGACTCAGCACACTGCATGGAGTGATCGAGACGCCGATTTTCATGCCCGTGGGCACCCAGGGCACGGTTAAATCCCTGACTCCGGCGCAGATTCAGGAAACGGGTGCCCAAATCATCCTGGGCAATACCTACCATCTGAATCTTCGCCCCGGTTCTGATCTCATTCGCGACCTCGGGGGTCTGCATCAGTTCATGGGATGGAAAGGCCCCATCCTGACTGATAGCGGCGGATTTCAGGTGTTCAGTCTGGCGAAGTTGCGCGACATCAAAGACGACGGCATCGCGTTCCAATCTCATATCGATGGATCGAAACTTTTTCTGGGGCCGCGCGAGGTAATGACCATTCAGGCTAACCTTGGCTCGGATATCGCGATGGTGATCGACGAGTGTCCCCCGTGGCCTTGCACGCGCGAGGAATGTCGCCGTGCGGTCGATCGCAGTTACCGGTGGGCCCAGCAATGCAAGCAGATCGCGACGGATAACGGCTTTCTTGGTTCCGGCCACCACGTGTTCGCGATCGCGCAGGGGTCAACTTTTGACGATCTGCGGCGCGAAGCGGCGGAATCACTCGCCGCGCTTGATTTCCCGGGGTATGCCGTGGGCGGGGTGAGTGTGGGTGAACCCGAGCCGGAGATGCTCAAGCAGGTGGGTGCGACGACCCCGTTCATGCCGGCTAACAAACCGCGCTATACGATGGGTCTGGGGACGCCACCGCAGATTCTCAAGATGATCGCCTTGGGCGTGGACATGTTTGATTGCGTTCATCCGACACGGGTGGCGCGCAATGGAGCGGCGTTTACGCCGGACGGATTGATCAATCTCCGCAACGAGCGTTACCGCTCTGATGCGGCCCCACTGGTGGAAGGACTGGATAACTACACCTGCCGCCATTTCTCGAAGGCGTATCTGCGCCATCTGGTCATGGCCAACGAGATTCTGGCGTGTACGTTGCTCACTTTGCACAATCTTCATTTCTATCTCGATCTTGTCGCGCAGGCGCGACGGCATATCGAGGCGGGCGACTACGGCTCATGGCATCGCGCGTGGATCGAGCGTTACGAAACGGGAGAAAAGGCCGGGTGATTCGGTGGATCGGGAAAACCACTAATGGTATCCGTTACGCCCATCCCTGAGCGACGTGGCTTTTGGATTTCGACTCTCGATTTTTGAAAGACGGACGGGCAACCTTGGATTTGCACCATAAATTTAGAACCTCAAATGCGCATTCTCATCACAGGCGGAGCCGGATTTCTGGGTAGTCATCTTTGCGATAAACTTCTCGGCCTTGGCCATGAAGTCATCTGCATCGATAATCTTTTCACGGGCAGCAAAGCCAATATCGCGCACCTGCTCGGCCACCCGAATTTCGAATTTGTCCGTCACGACGTGATCGATCCTTTCAAGTTTGAGGTCGATCAAATCTACAATCTGGCCTGCCCGGCTTCACCTCCACACTACCAGTACAATCCAATCAAGACCATCAAGACGTCGGTGATGGGCGCGATCAATTGCCTCGGTCTCGCCAAACGCCTCAAGGCGCGGGTATTTCAAGCCAGCACGTCCGAAGTTTATGGCGATCCCGCGGTTCATCCCCAGCCCGAATCCTATTGGGGCAACGTGAATCCGATTGGCCGCCGCTCCTGCTACGACGAGGGCAAGCGCGTCGCGGAAACCCTGTTCTTCGACTACCACCGCGAGAACAAAGTCGATATTCGCATCGTGCGTATTTTTAACACCTACGGTCCGCGCATGCATCCCAACGACGGGCGCGTCGTTTCAAACTTCATCGTGCAGGCCTTGAAAGGAGTCGACCTGACGATTTATGGCGATGGCCAACAGACACGCTCCTTCTGTTATGTGGACGATCTTCTCGAGGGTTTTGTCCGGTTGATGAACCAGACGGAGACGGTCGGTCCGGTGAACATCGGAAATCCGGGTGAGTTCACGATGCTGGAACTCGCGCAGCAGGTGTTGAAGCTGACCGGCAGCAAATCGAAAATCGTGCACAAGCCGCTGCCTGCTGACGATCCCAAGCAGCGCCGTCCCGACATCACTCTCGCGCAGAAATACCTGAAATGGGAACCCAAGGTGCAGCTTGCGGAAGGACTGGAAAAGACGATCGCGTATTTCAAAACGAAGGTTTGATGCGATCCGTTCCGGAATCGTGGTGGCGGACGTCCTGAAGGCCGATGAGGGCATCGGCCCCTACCGCAGTCGCTTGCGTCAAAAATGGTAGGGGCCGTTGCCCTCAACGGCCTTTCAGGATGCTCGAAAACTCCCTCGGGCAGTGTTGTCCCGGGCAACTTGGCCGTTGATCCGGCCTGCATAAAATCTGTTTCCCTATCGCGGGACGCGGGTCGTTGCTTCGGGAGTTCTTGAGGCGTTCGGCGAAGGTTCGTCCATCTGCGTGACCAGTACCTCGACGCTGAGTTTTCCGCCTTTGGCGCTGTGATAACTGCCTTTGTGCGGAGTCGTATCGGCGAAATCCCGCCCGACGGCGACCTTCACATAATGGCCGTCTGCCACGCGATTATTGGTGGGATCGAGACCGCACCAACCCGGCCCGGGGAGAAAGACTTCAACCCAGGCGTGGGTGGCTTGGGCGCCTTTCAATTGATCGGCCGGGCCGTTGTAGAGGTAACCGGTGACGTAGCGCGCTGGAATTTTCAGCGCGCGGCAGAGGCCGATCATGACGTGGGCGAAGTCCTGGCACACGCCGGTTTTGGCCTGGATCACTTCGCGCATGTGCGTGTTCACCGTGGTCGAGGCAGAGCGATATTTGAATTCGCGATTGATGAAACCCATGATCGCGAGTGACGCCTGCCAGGCGTCCTTCTGCCCATCGGTGATGTCGAGGGCCATGCGCCACAAATCGGCTCCGGTTTCGATGTAGGTGCTCGATTGCAAAAAATCGTAGCAGCGCTCCATGCGCACACACTCGTTGATTCTTTCCAGCGCAAACGGGGTCGCGTCTGCCGCCAGGATGGGCGTGTCATTAGTCGTCACCACTGCGGTGGCTTCGATGGTCAGCTCCGTGTGGGGTTGCGAAATTTCGAAATGGTGAACGCAGTTGAAATAGAAATCCAGATAGTGGGAGAGCTTCGAAGAAGGGATGATCTTCAGTAAAAAATTGCGGCAGGTCTGTCCGCCGGCCGTGACCGGTTGCAGGCGCACCTCATTAAAACTGCCCCGTACGCTGATTTCATAGATGTGACGGGTGCGGTGGAGAACATGAAGTTTCATGCGGTCGGCCGGGGCTGGGGAATTTGCAGTTGTTGCTGCTGTTCCTCCTGCTGGCGTAGTTCGTATTCCTCGGGGTTGTGGAATGGCTGAAAAATGTAGGCTTGAAAGAGGGCGTCGCCGATGGCGTTCAGCTTGGCTTGCGTGACGTCGATGTAAGTATGCAGACCGACGTCAAAAATATCCTGCACATTGCTGAACTGGAGTTCCGCCAGCAGCCGGCCGGCGAGCTTTTCCGCGTCGTTGCTAAAGCGGCCCTCGCGCACCCCGGAAATCCGGCGTAGCACGGTGTTCAGGTGCCGGACCGAAAATCGCACGGAGCGCGGAAATTCGTCCGACAACAGAAGGAGTTCCGCGACCAGCTCGGGGCGGACTTCCGCGCCATGCAATGCCCGGTACGCATCCCAGGCACTGCAGGAGCGAAGCACGGCCGACCAGCCGAGCGCATCGGTCTGGCTCGTGGCGGTGGGCATGCCGCGCGCGGGCAGGGAGGCATGGCGCACGTCCAGGATGCGCGAGGTTTTGTCGGCTCGCTCGAGATAGCGTCCGGCCTGGGTGAAGAACCAGCCTTCGTTGCGCACGACGGTCGCGTCGGTAAGGCCCTGTAAAAGCAGCGATCCGTTTTTGATGGTGACAAAGAAATCGGAGGGGCTTTCCAGCCAGAGCTCACTGGCGCGCGGGGAATAAAGGAACAGGTAGAGGCGGTTGATTTCCTCCCAGAGCTCGGCCGTGATCTGGTCGCGCACCATCCGCGCATTTTCGCGGGCCTGCGCAACTGAAGAAAGAATGGAGTTGGGATTTTCGCTCTGGAAAACGAGGAAATCCGTCACCGTTTGCCCGGTGGTGCGCGGATGGAGCCGGCGGAACAGCTCCTCGTCACCGGAACTTTGGACAATCGGCATCCAATGATCGTCGAGCCCGCGATCGTCGAGATTGCGGAAATCGAGCAGAAGCTGGAGATTCACGTCGACCAGGCGCGCGATGCTCTCGGCGCGCTCGATGTAGCGACTCATCCAGTACAGGTTGTTGGCAACACGGCTCAGCAGGGTAGGAAATGATTAGTGGTTGCCCCAGAGAACCCAGGTTTCCTTGCTGCCGCCGCCCTGTGAGGAATTCACGACCAGCGAACCTTTGCGCAGCGCCACGCGGGTGAGGCCGCCGGGAATGATCACGGTTTTTTCCCCGTACAGGACAAAGGGTCTGAGGTCGATGTGTCGTCCGGCAAACCCTTCGCCGTCGCAATGGGTGGGATGGCGCGAGAGCGAAATCATCGGTTGTCCGATGTAGTTGCGGGGATCGGCCAGGATGCGTTTGCGGAATTCGTCACGCTCCGCGACGGTCGCGTGCGGACCCATCAACATGCCGTAACCACCCGCTTCGTTGGCGGCTTTTACCACCAGCTTGTCGAGGTTTTCCACCATGTACTGCTTGTCGGCTTCCTCGCTCGCCAGATAAGTGGGCACTTGCTGGATCAAAGGTTCCTGATCGAGGTAGTATTTGATGATCTTCGGTACGAAATAATACATCACCTTGTCGTCGGCCACGCCGGTCCCGATGGAATTGGCCAGCGACACATGGCCGGCGCGATAGGCGTTTACGAGGCCCGGTACGCCGAGAGCGGAATCTTTCCGGAAGACCGTCGGATCGAGAAAATCGTCGTCGATGCGGCGATAGATGACGTGGACCGGACGCAGCCCCTTGGTCGTGCGCATGAACACATGCTGGTCACGGACGAGCAGGTCGCGGCCTTCCACGATTTCGATGCCCATCTGGCGTGCAAGATAGGTGTGTTCGAAATACGCCGAGTTATAGGCTCCGGGAGTGAGTAACACCACGTTGGGCTCCGCGACGTTTTTTGGCGCGACGTAGGTGAGCATTTTGAGCAGCTCGCTCGAGTAGTTTTCCACCGGGCGAACGCCGCCGGCTTCGAAAATTTCGGGAAAGGTGCGTTTCAGCGCGCGGCGATTTTCCATCACGTAGCTGACTCCGGACGGGCATCGGCCATTGTCTTCCAATACGAGGTAATTTCCTTTGTCATCCCGGATGATATCCGTGCCGCAAATGTGGATATAAATGTCCTTTGGCACATTCACGTTCACAAATTCGCGCCGGAAGTGTTTCGCCGACATCACATAATGGGCGGGAATCGTCCCATCCTTGATGATATTTTGCTCGTGATAGATGTCGTGGAGGAAAAGATTGAGCGCCGTGATGCGCTGCACGAGGCCGGCTTCGAGGCGTTCCCATTCGTCGGCCGGAATGACGCGTGGCACCAGATCGAAGGGGAAAATGCGTTCGGCTCCCTGGGAATCGCCGTAAACATTGAACGTCACACCTTGTCGTAAAAAGGCCAGGTCGACCGCGCGTCTCTTGGCCTCAAACTCATCGGGACTGACCGCGCCAAAGTGCTTGAGAAAGTGACGATAGTGAGGTCGGACGGTGCCGTCGGGAGCCATCATCTCGTCATAAAAGCCTCCCGTGGAATAATTCTTGAAAGCGTCAGGAAGAGCGTCGTTGTTGCTGGCCGGGCGTTTGGGAGATCTTGGGGGCGGCATGCGAGGGAGGAGACTTGAGGGATAGCAGGGGCCATGCAAACCACGAAATTTTCTTTGGCGGTTCTTGGAACCCTGCATTTTGTGTCTCGAAATCGTTACAATTTTTGCCATTTGCCAAGCTCACGGGCGTAGTTTTCATTCGATCCCTTAAATGCTTAGCTTCCTTTTCAAGAAATTCTCCGGTCGGCACCATCGCAAGTACGTCGAAAAGTGCCGCCCCATCGTAGCCCGCGTCAACGAGCTGGAACTGCAGTACCAGCAGCTTACCGACGAACAGCTTCGGGCCAAGACGGATGAATTTCGGGACCGTATCGCGAAAGGCGCCACGCTCGACTCCCTGCTGCCCGAGGCATTCGCGGCGGTGAAGAACGCCGCGCGCCGCCTGTGCGGACGCAAGGTCATGGTGTGCGACCATGAGCTGACTTGGGACATGGTGCACTTTGACGTCCAGTTGATCGGTGGCATCACACTCCACGAGGGGCGCATCTCGGAAATGGCGACTGGTGAAGGTAAAACCCTGGTGGCGACCCTGCCGCTTTACCTCAATGCCCTTACCCGGCGGAATTCCCAATTGGTCACGGTCAACGATTACCTCGCCCGCCGTGACTCCGAGTGGATGGGTCATCTCTACAATTTCCTCGGTATCACGGTCGGTTGCATCCAACAGCAGATGTCTTCCGAGATCAGGCGGGAAATGTACGGTCGCGACATCACCTATGGCACGGCTTCCGAATTCGGCTTCGATTATCTCCGCGACAATGGCATGGCCACACGCAAAGAGGATCAGGTCCAGCGGGACCACTTCTTCTGTATCGTCGACGAAATCGATTCGATTCTCGTCGACGAAGCGCGCACGCCGCTGATCATTTCGGGGCCGGCTCCCATCGAGCGCGAACAGCCCTTCA
Organism: Verrucomicrobiota bacterium; assembly: GCA_048498875.1. Classification (GTDB taxonomy): domain Bacteria; phylum Verrucomicrobiota; class Verrucomicrobiia; order Opitutales; family Opitutaceae; genus Lacunisphaera. Next base: position 3,758 of record JBEHXD010000014.1, on the reverse strand, counting down.
CCCGCCTCAAGCCCGGAGTGGCGTCGTTGGTGAACGACCAGCTGCGGCTGATCAACCGGTTGGTCAAGGACGCGAGCGATCTCCTCGAAAAACCGAACCTCACGCCCGACGAGCGCCAGACGGCGGCGATGAAGATGCTGCAGGTGAAGCTGGGCATGCCGAAAAACAAACAGCTGTTGCGGCTCCAGGAAAATCCGGAATGGCGCAAGCTGCTCGACAAAACGGATGTCGAGATGCACAGCGACTTCAACAAGGACGAACTCTACAAATTCAAGGAGGAGTTGTTCTTTACGATCGACGAGAAAAACCACCAGGCCGATCTGAGCGAAAAAGGACGGACCGCGCTTCGCCCCACGGACCCGGACGCGTTCGTGCTGCCTGACCTCGCGACCATTTTCACCGATATCGAGAAAGACGCCGCCCTGACCCCCGAGCAGAAGGATCAGGCCAAGCGTGAAGCGCAGGGACGCTATGAAGTTGTCTCCGAGGATATCCACGCGCTCTCCCAACTTCTCCGCGCGTATTCACTCTATGAGCGCGACGTCGAATACGTCGTGCAGGATGGCAAGGTGGTGATCGTCGACGAGAACACCGGCCGCATCATGTCGGGCCGCCGCTGGTCGGACGGTCTGCACCAGGCGGTCGAAGCGAAGGAAAACGTCAACATCGAGCGTGAGACCCGCACCTACGCGACGGTTACGATCCAGAACTACTTCCGCATGTACGAAAAACTCGCGGGCATGACCGGTACTGCGGAGACGGAAGCGACGGAGTTTCACGAGATTTATAACCTCTCGGTCACGCAGATCCCCACGAACAAGCCGTGCATCCGTATCGATCGGAACGATTCCATCTTCAAAACTCGTCGCGACAAATACAACGCGGTCGTCAAGCAGGTGCAGGAAGCGCAACAGCGCGGCCAGCCGGTGCTCGTCGGCACGGTCACCGTCGAACAATCCGAAATTCTCAGCCGCATGCTCAAGCGTGCGGGCGTCATCCACACGGTGTTGAACGCGAAATTCCACCAGCAGGAGGCGGAAATCGTCACGCGCGCGGGCCATCGGGGCTCGGTGACGATCGCCACGAACATGGCGGGCCGTGGTACGGACATCAAACTGGGTGAAGGCGTCCGTGAATTGGGCGGCTTGTTTGTCGTCGGCACGGAGCGTCACGAATCACGCCGCATCGACCGCCAGCTGCGCGGCCGTTGCTCGCGCCAGGGCGATCCGGGCACGACCAAATTCTTTCTTTCGCTGGAAGACGACCTCATGCGCCTGTTCCTGCAGGGCAATCTGGCGTCCCGCATCATGGAAGGGGCGATGGTTGAGGGCGAGGAACTCGAGCATTCCCTGCTGAATCGCTCGATTGAGTCGGCGCAGAAAAAAGTGGAGCAGCAGAATTTCTCGATTCGCAAGCGTCTGCTCCAATACGACGACGTCCTGAACAAGCAGCGCGAGGTGATCTACGGCATCCGCAACAGCGCGCTGCACGAGGAACGCCCGAAGGGCATCATCTTCGAGATGATCGAAGAGGAACTTGAAAACCGGCTGGCGACAGCGGGTTTCGGTGAGAAGGGCGGCACGACCACCTCGAGCGTGGAAGCGCTGGTGGGCTGGCTGAATTCCCATTTCCCGGTCAGTGTGAAGGTGGAGGAACTGGCCGGCCGCCGCGATGCCGGGGGCGTACTCAAGGAGCTGGTCGAAAAAATCAAGCAGGCCTACGCCCTGAAGGAATCCGTCGAGGACCCGTCCGCGCTGGGCGGGCTTGAGCGCTATATCGTCATCAACGCCATCGATCATCACTGGCAGGAACATCTTACCGAAATGGAAGAGCTGCGTCGCTCCATCGGGTTGCGCAGCTACGGCCAGAAGGATCCGCTGTCCGAGTACAAGAGCGAGGCTTTCCGCTTTTTCGAGGAGCTGATGAACAACGTTCGTCTCCAGATTTGTACGAGCCTGTTCCGGTCCGCGACAAATCGCGACGCGTTCGAGAATCTCTTTGCGATCCTCTCCCGGTCCGCGCGCATGCAGGGCCCGGCCGCCGCCCCCACGGCCTTGGCCGCGGCGGCGCAACCGCCCGAAGCTCCCGCCGGGAAGACCGACGCTCCTCCGCCCGAGACCGAGATCACGCTGCCTGCGATCACGGTTCGCCGTGAGGCACCCAAGGTCGGTCGCAACGATCCGTGCCCTTGTGGCAGTGGCAAGAAATACAAAAATTGCCATGGGGCTGCGTGAACCTTGCCGTCGCGACGTCTGCCGCTGATCGCTTCATCCCGGAGTCCAGGTAACCTTGGTTTGTCATTCTGAACGAAGTGAAGAATCCATGGCCACGAAGACCTGCATCGCATGGATCCTTCGTTGCGTTCAGGATGACGGTGACGGGAGCGTTTTCCCTGGCTCCGGACGGTAACACGAAGGTTGGTTTTAACCGCATTCCCAACTGATGACTGTTTCCCCGACCGCTACGCCCAAACCGGATCCTTACGAACCGAAGCTGACGATCTGGCAGCGATATCCCCAGCTCGGTTGGGTGCTCGCGACGTTTTTTCTCACGGTCATCCTTACCTGCGTCGCGTTTCCGCCTTATGACGCCGGTGAAGCCGCTTACGTTTTTGCAGTGCCTTTGGCGCTCTGGGCTTACCGGCGGCCGCCGTTCAAGGCATTTTTGTGGACGGTGGTGGCGGCCCAGGCCGTTTCATGGACCATTTTGCTGGGCTGGTTGCATCACGTGACATGGGGCGGACTTTTTCTGCTCGGGCCTTTTGTTGGGCTGATCATCGGGGGTTGGTATCTGGCCGTGTGGTGGATCACGCCGCGCCTGATCGGGCATCATTACATCACTCGCGTGGTCATTCTTTTGGGCCTGGCGGCGGCGTGGGTGCTGATGGAATGGGTGCGCAGCACGCTTTTTGGCGGATTTCCGTGGCTGCCGCTGGCGGCAAGTCAGTGGCAGCGCCCGTTGATCCTGCAGAGTGCTTCCTGCGCGGGCGCCTGGTCGGTGTCATTCATCCTGATTTTTTTCAATCTCGCCACGGCCGCGTACGCCAACCGGATTTTTTTCGAGGGCATGGTCGGCCTGCGCAAGCGCAGCCCGGAATTTTCCATCGCCCTGCTGTTGCTGATGGCGGGCGCGTTTCCGTTTCTTGGGGATTACCTTCATCAACGGCGGGCGCGCCTGGCCCGGGTCGCGATGGTCCAGCCCTATATTCCGCAGGATGAGAAATGGGATGTGAAGCGTTCGATTGAAGTGCTGCGCACCATCGAGAAGACGACTTGGGATACGAGCAAAAAGGGTAATCCGGATTTCATCCTGTGGCCCGAATCGGCAACCCCCTGGTTTCTGTTTCGCGATCCCAATGTGGCTCCCTGGCTGGAGTCGGTCGCCAAGACGACCGGCAAACCCCTGTTGTTGGGAGCCGTGTACACCCAGGGTGAAGGTGCCGCCGAGCAATGGTACAATGGCGCGGTTACCGTCGATCCGGTGACGGGGGTGGGAAAGACGCTGTATGCAAAACGAAAACTGGTACCGTTTGGCGAGTACGTGCCATCCCGGCCGCTTTTCGGGTGGCTGGAGAAATTTGTGCCGATCGGCGGTGATTTTCAGCATGGGACTGACGCACAACCGATGCTGATGCCGGTGGGGGAAAGCCAGGTGGCGGTCGGGGTGTTGATTTGCTATGAGGATATTTTCCCGAACCTGGCCCGCGACAGTGCAGCCGCGGGTGCCGAGGTGCTGGCCGTGCTGACCAACGATGCCTG
>JBEHXD010000013.1:0-26704 GCA_048498875.1 Verrucomicrobiota bacterium | reverse complement strand
GAAAGTGTCTCGAAGGACCCACTTTCGTTACTCCGCAAACGCCCCGTCATCATGACGGGGCGTTTTATTTTAGATGGCGTGACCGTTCACGGAATTAACCCGCCTGGCATTTGTTTGCAGAGACAGAGCGGAAGGAAAACGGGAGGGGTGAGGGTCGGGTGCCCTCACCCGACAAGCAGCGGGGTGAGGGCACCCCGCCCACACCGCTGAATCCCTCTGTTCTTCAGGGAAAGGCTGATGCCTGTAACTGAATTGACCCGATATCTGATTGGGTCGCCGACTGGTAGAATACCGCCATGAAAGCCACACGTTTGTTACCCCTGCTGGTGTTGGTGATCGGGACCGCACTCACTTCTGCGCGGGCGCAGTTCGTGCATCTCTCGTTTCGTGATTTCGAAGGCACTTTTATTTATCGGGCAAATTCCGCCCTGATTCCCTGGGACCATTCGGTCGGCCATATTCTCCGATTGGACGTCTATTATGATCCTCTCGCCGACGCGCATGGCGGTCCCTTGGATCCCACCAAAAATGTCTGGCGGGCGCTCGTCACGTCCGAGGGTTTGGGGAATTTCACCATTGTCCGGCCGATCGACCAAATATTTTCCAGCGAGCGTTCACTTGAATTCCGCTATTATCGGACGGATCCCTACGGGCAGTTGGATTTATCAGTGGATTTTTCCCCGAAAAACCTTGGTTCCGGCCTGCCAGTTCCGCCGCTGACGTTCGGAGATTCGTTTGTAAATCTGGCTGGCGGCGAAGACTTTTTCCCCATCCGCAATTTAGGAGAGGCGTACGGTTTCGGCGAATACCGATCAGTTAAGGCTGAATGGGTGAACGAGGCTGGATTTTCGCCCGTACCGGAGCCGTCAACCTATGGATTGGCTGCCGGAGTGCTGTTGACCGGCCTTGTTCTCAAACGCCGCCACTGGTCAGCCAAGGCAAGCAAGGCGCACTGCTAGTCAGGCAGCAAAGGAAATGGACATAATCCAGGCCGTTGAGGGCAACGGCCCCTACCGGTTATCTGTCAGCCGGCGCTTTCCTGATAGTCCTCGCCGGTGAATTGACGACTGAGCTGAGTGTATTCCTGGAGCTCGATCAGGTTGCCGTCGGGATCCTTGACCCACGCCTGTTTTGAGCGGTCGTTGCCCACCTTCCGGCCGGTGACGGTGATCTGGCGCGATTCCAACAGGGCGACATAGGCGTCGAGATCGTCCACTTCGAAGCAGAAATGATTGTAGCGTGCCAGCCAGGGGTCGCGGTGATCTTCCAGTGGTTCAAGCGGCTTCGGGGAATTGCTGCGCCGATGAGCGTCGGTATGGTCGAACACTTCGAGAAAAGTGCGTTCGCCGAACGAGAAATAAGTGCCAATGATTGCCCCGTCGGAACGACGATAGTTGAATTTCACCCCTGCTCCGAGGCCGTCGCGATAGAACGCCGTCATCCGGTCAAGCTGGTCCGTTTTGAAACACAGGTGCGCGACTTGTTTGATCATGGTTTGTTGGTCGCGAATTCTGACGCCGGAGCGATCAAAAAGTGACAAATTTTCAAAACCAGAAGTTTTACGCTAATGATTTCCCCAAAAAGGGGAGGGGAAATCTACAGTTGGCGCTTCGACTAATCGTCTCCGCTTTGCATTCGGAGGAGTCCGCTAATCGCGAACTGGAGTCTCTGATGCGGTTGGGCGTGTTGTCCCTGACGCGCCTTCTGGGATTCCTTGCCCTTCAATCAGGGTTCCCATCCGTGGTTGGAAAATTCCGAACCCGCTCCTTTTCTTGATCCTGGTCACCTCTCAGTTGATACTTCTGCCACCCGATGTTCACGATTAAAGACCGTCCTAAAACCGTCGCCGAATACATTGCGGCATCTGAACCGGAGGCGCGTAAAAAACTGCGCGAAATGCGCAGCCTCATTCGCGCCGCTGCACCAGGGGCGAAGGAGGAATTGAAATGGGGCATGCCGGCTTATTCCTATAAACGAATTCTCGTGATCTTTGGCGGATTCAAAAAACACATCGGTTTCTTTCCGACCACGTCGGCGGTGCGCGCGTTTGCGAAGGAACTGGCAAAATTCAAACCCGCGAAAGGTTCGATCAAGGTCCCCTTGGATAAACCCCTGCCGCGGTCGCTCATCTCCCGTGTCACGAAGTTTCGCGCCAGGGAAAGTCTCAAGAAAGACGGCAAGTGGAGGTCGTAGCGGAAACGCGCTCGTTAACGTCCCCTGGAAGCGAAAGGGTGATGAATATTCAGTGGCGTTCGTTTCGCTTTTGCGTCCATCTCGCGGGAGGATTCGACGCTTTCGTAATTGCTCCATGAAACCTGCCTCCTTGAAATTCCCATTCCTCCCGTTGCTTGCCTTTTGGACTTTTGCTTTCGGGGGAACTTTCGCCGGGGCTGCGGGGCTTTCGGCTCCGGAATTGAAGCGTATTTCCTATCACAGCGACTCCACGGGACTCGAGCGGGATTACTACGTTTATTTGCCGGAAGGTTTCGCGCAAAAGGACCGTTGGCCCGTGATGATGTTTCTTCAGGGCAATGGTGAACGCGGGGACGGAAAAAAGGATTTGGATTATCTGTTTGTCAGCGGGCCGCTCTTTGAGGCGTGGTCGCAAAAAAGAAATCTACCGTTCGTCATCGTTGTCCCCCAGTTGCCGATGTTTCATCAGGGGAATCAAGGATTCATCACCAGTCGGACGCCGGCTAAAATCCGGCTGCCGCGCCCGGAGGGTCCGTATCCGGAAGTTCCGCCTGGCAGTTACCGCGGCAAGGCGAAGATGGAGGGAATCCCTGCGGATGCGAAAATGCCCTTTGGTCTCGATGGGACGGAAGAAGGCTGGAGTATGATCGAAAATGAACTCCTCGCCATGCTCGACCACACCGTGTCCGATTTCAAAGGCGATCCCGCGCGTATTTATCTGACTGGCCTGAGCACAGGCGGATTTGGCACGTGGTATATGGCTGGCAGGCATCCCGAACGTTTTGCCGCCATCGCGCCCGTCTCCGCTTTTTGTCACCCCGATTTGGTGCCGGCTATTGCCCGGGCCAGACTACCGGTGTGGGTTTTCACGGGTGGGCGTGATCCCTATTTCAAGCTGCAATACTTTTATTCCGGATTGAATTTGCTCGAGGAGCTCGGTCACCCGGAAGTGCGGTTTACCGTGTTTGCTGATCTGGGGCACGACGCTTGGCACCGGGTCTACGGTGGACAGGATATCTACGACTGGCTGTTGCGGCAGAAGAAAAATTAGGGCCGCATGGATGCCGTGTTGTGGATGCGGCAAGCGCGAGACTGGCGTCACGCTGTGCTTGGAGCGTTTCCACAAAACGGTGATCGGAAGCCGCAGGTTTGTTTAAACACCGTAGTGTTTGATAATAGTCGGGCAGGTCTTTGAGAACGCGGGCAATGGGTCGAGGCTTTCTTGCGAACGCTTTGGATCGGCCACGGTCTAAAAATCAAACCCTTCCTCTTATGATTAAATACAAAGACCTCGCGTTCGTGTGCTACCCGGTGAACAACATGGCCCGGGCCAGGAAGTTCTACGAAGGCGTGCTGGGCCTGAAACGAGGGGAACTCTTTTCGAAGAGCTTTGTGGAATACGACATCGGCCACGGAACGATCGCACTGGGACATGCGCCGGGTTTTATGAAGCCCTCCCGCGACGGCACGTCGGCCGCGCTCGAAGTGGTGGACCTGGATGCGGCCTTGGAGCATCTGAAAAAAAAGAAAATTAAAATCGAGATCGGTCCGGTTGATAATCCGAAATGCCGGATGATTGGATTTCGCGACCCAGATGGGAATTTCCTCGCGCTGCATCAACGGAAGCAGGGAAAGCGGAAAGATCAAAAATAGTCGGTGGGGCAGCGTTCACCGCGGAAATCGGTGACGTAGCCGCGTGAGCGGCGGAAAAAATTTTCCATGGCAGCAGTTGTTTTTGGCGGATTTCGCGACCGGTGGTGGTTGTATGGGTAATACTGCGATGACTGATTCTGAATTACTGCTCGAATACATCCGGGGCTCAGAGAAAGCGTTTGCTGAACTGGTACGGCGACACATCGATTTGGTTTTTGCCGCGGCGCTCCGGCACGTGGCGGGTGATCGTCAGAGTGCCGAGGATATTACCCAGAAGGTGTTCATCGATCTCGCCCGGAAGGCTCGATCCCTGGCCGGGCATCCCACTCTCCCAGGATGGCTGTACTCCAGTACCCGTTATTCTGCGATTAACACCCGCCGCGGCGAACAGCGCCGGTTGGCACGGGAAAAACAATTTGATGCCATGAACACCGCTGCCGCTGACAAGGAGCCGGGTTGGGAACAGATCCGGCCGGTGATCGACGATGTCCTGCAGGAGCTGGACGAAAGCGACCGGCAATCCGTGGTACTGCGTTTTTTTGGCCAGCAGTCGTTCGCGACGATCGCCACTCAACTTGGCATCAGTGAAAACGCGGCCCAAAAACGGGTGGACCGTGCGCTCGACCGGTTGAATGTCGCACTCAAGCGTCGCGGCGTTTCTTCCACGGCAGTCGCGCTGGGCCTGGCGTTGGCGGAGTCGGGAGTGGCAGCACCGGTGTCGCTGGTAGGTACGGTTACCACGACTGCACTGGCCAGTGCGGTGGGCGCGGGCGCGGGCGTTGTTGCGTGGGCCGGCGGTTTAAAAATTGCGGCGATCGTCGTGACGGTGGGAACTCTCGGATGGGTTGGTTTCGGATGGTTGCGACCGGCCTTGGCCAATCAGATGCCACCCCCACCGCTCACCGTGACTGAAGCGAAACCGGCGGCGGTGGAAATCGGATCGAAAGGCCCGGCAGATGCCGAAACGCCCCAGCCAATCGAGCCGGAGCCGCGAAAACCGGTTGAACAGATTCACGTCAAGCCCGCGCCCGTCGCCACGCCCACCCCGGCGCCCAGGATCTATGTGGTGGCTCCCGGCGATACGTTGAAGCGGATCGCGAGCGCCGTGGGCGTCACGCCCGAGGCGTTGCGTGCCGAAAATCCCGGTTATAATTTCCCGCTGATGAAAGTGGGCGAATACGTGCGATTGCCCGCCAACGCCAACTTCCCGCTGCCGGTGCCAGCGGCGTCCGAAGCAATGGGACCGGCGATTCCCATTCCCGCGGATCAGGTTTATATTATTCAACCCGGGGATACGCTCCTGAAGATCGCGCAGAAAAAGGATTTGTTGCCGGGAGAACTGGAAGCGCTAAATCCGCAGATCAACTGGCAGCGGCTGAGAGTGGGACAGAAGATTCGGGCGCCGTGAAATGAAAAGTAACAAGCTTCGGGTTTAGAGAAGAGAGGTGGAGCCCGACCTCCGGGCGGGCTGACGTAAGCACTCGCAAACAAGAAAACCCCCAATCCAACCTGCCCGGAGGTCAGTTCCACCGTGCCAACCATCCGGGGTTTTATTTCGTGTTCTTTCGTGTGTTTCGTTGGCCAAATCCGATTCCGGTGCGATGATTTTTCGTCAGTGGGTCTGCACCGGACAGAGCGCCACACGGAATCCCCGATACGCGCTGGCTTCCGGCGGGGGGTTCGCGGCGCGGGCGGCGGAGCGCAATGAATTGGCTCCGCTGCCGAAACTACCTCCCCGGTTTACGCGAAAAATCCCGGAGCCGGGTCCGGTGGGATCCGTGGCCGCCCCGGGTGAATAAGGTCCGTACCAGTCGCGACACCACTGCCAGACGTTGCCGTACATGTCGTGGAGTCCCCAGGCGTTTGGTTCTTTTTCGCCCACCGCCCGCGGACCGGAATGGGTGGGACCGATGCGCCGTCCCTGGTAAAGATCGGCGCTGTTTTTATCGTACCACGCCATCCGGTTGAGTGATTCCGGTGTGTTGTCGGTCGCGTAGGTTGTGTGGGCGGAACCGGCGCGACAGGCATATTCCCACTGCGCTTCCGTGGGCAGGTTGTATTCATAGCCGGCGGGCAGACGCCCGGCTGACCGCTCGGTGGCGGTGAGGCGCTGGCAGAACTCCACCGCGTCGTTCCAGCTGACAAAGTACATCGGAAGATTGCCGTCTTCGTTGGCGAGATAGGTCGTGGGACCGGCATCGCCCGACCATCGCATAAACTCCCGCAGCATCTGTGATTTTCCGCCAAGGTCGTAACGCGTATTGTCGTTGATCCGGCGGGCGAGTTGTTCCCGCAGATCCAGGTGCATCACCTGCCTCCATTGCGCGATGGTGACAGGAGTCTTTCCCAGCCAGAAACCCTGGGTGAGCGTCACGCGGGTTTGCGGACCTTCATCTGTTTTGCGACCGGATTCGGCCTCCGGACTTCCGCGCAAAAAAGTACCGGCGGGAATCCACGGCAGATCCAGTGTCACGCCATCCGCCAGCGAAACCGCCCACCTTTGGCCGGGTTGCGGGGTGGTTTGGGTCGGTTTGTTTGCTCCTGAAACCCGCGCGTCGGCCAGCGGGAACCAGCCGATCAACGCGATTGAAATGACCGTGATGGGTTTGGGCAGTTTCATTTTGGCGGCCTCGAAAGGCCGGAAAAATTATGTCAACGCCGCGACTTCGTAGTCGTTGACGCGCGGGACCGTGAATTCGATCCGCGGGCCGTTTTGGGTGAACGGAATCTCCCGTTCTGCGCGCAGCAATTCCACGCGCGAGATTTTGCGACTGGCAGGAATTGCCATCGTCACGACTTGCGGACCGATCGGATAATGCCGGCGGAGCCAGCCGCGATGGAGATTGGGATTGTTGTAATTGAGAATATGCACCGCGAAGCCCGGATCGGTTTCCCATGCGAATAATTCCACCAGACCTTCGCCCGTGACGGAAACCGGCGCGTGTCCCTGCAGCAGCCAGCGAACGGTGTTCTGCAAAAGTTGTGCGAGGTCGGTGTTGCCCGACCGCCACGCACTCCGCTCGTTGTCGCCGGGAAAATACACGAGCCGGCTCCGGCCATTTTCCCGTAACACGACGGCAGGTTGATTCGTGTGGACCTCCGGCGTGTAGGCCATTTCCGGGGGGTAACCGGAGTTGGCCCGCACGAAAGTCAAAGGAGGTGACTCGCTTTCGGTGGTGACTGGCACCACGAACTGTGCGCCGGGAATCCAGTGGGTGTCCTCAAAACCGGCAAGAATGTCATGAGGACGCTCGATACGGGCATACGATCCGTAGTTTGCTACCGGACCCTGCACGTCACCGCGGCGATTGACACCGAATAATTTTTGCAGGGCGAAATCGCGGCGCGCGCCACCGGTTTCGTCGAACAATCCGGTTTCAAACGTGGCGAGCAGGGAACCGCCCGCTTCGGTGAAGGCGCGCAACTGTTCGCACTGGACGTCACTCAGCAAGGCAACATTGGGCAGGATCAGGGCATCGTACTTGCGCAGCCGGTCGGCGGACAAATCGTCCTCGTGCACGAAATCGAAAAGAAAACGACCTTCGAGCAACACGGAATAAAGTCCCTGCATGAATTCCTGCGCGGCATGCCGTGGCGATGCCGTTGAACCCGGCGGCGCATAAAAAGCATTCGGCCGTTGCGCCCAGACCACGCCGAGGTTGGCCAGCGGGCGACGATACGTGAAGTGGGAGTCATGCCGGGCCTGCCATTGAAAGAAATCGCGTCCGGCTTTTCGCCAGCGCCGATCCTCGCCGAGTCCGGTCTGCCCGCCGAGCCAGTGATACCACACGCGCATGCCGCTGGCGACGGTCTGGGCCATCCACAAGGTGGTTTCCGCGTGGCTCTTCGCCGTGTTGCGCCACTTGATTCCGTCGGTGGCCCAGGAGCCGACGACGCTGGTGGTGGTGCGCCCCTGCATGACCGAATACGCGACCCGGCCTTGTTGCGCGCAGGTCCACGCGGGACTGGCCTCACCTTCCCGACCCTGGTTGTCGCAGTTAAACCACAGACAATCCTCCGCGAGGACTTTCAAGTTGGTTTGGGCTCCGATGCCCCAGCCGAGATTGCCGTAGAAAATATTATCCGGTTTTTTCTCCCGGGCGATGCCGGTATAAAGGCGCCACAACTCCACGGTTCGTTGCAGGTGGCGCTCATGAAACGCCGGTGTGTTCGGCGCCGGTGCCTCGCGGCATTGCGGGCAATGGCACTCCGGCAAATCGGCGAGGGTTGGCCACGCATTGGTGAACAGGCCGTCGATGTCGTAGCGGGCGTTGATTTCCCGCATGATGGCTGGAATCTGCTCCGAATAGTAAGTGGAGAAAGGACAGGTGTTGAACAGTCCCGGCACGGGCGTGTGCGGCACCGGCTGGCCTTTGGCGTCGTGACGAAACCACTCGGGATGGGCGTCCAATGCCTCCTGCCACAACAAATCGGGGCTGAAACGCGCGACCACGCGCAGGCCGCGTTTCCTGGCGGCGGCACAACATTCGCCGAACAAATCGCGATCACCGAGGAACCGTGAGCGGCGGTGAAAGGGAATCGCCGTGGGATAAAATGCAATGATGCCGGTGACACTGATAAGTACCGCGTCCACTTTTAATTCAGCCCACGTAGTGGCCCAGGCTTCGACGTCGAGTTCAAGCGGATCGCGTTCGTTGAAGTTCAGCTGGCCGACGCGGCGGATTTGCTGGTGCCACGGTGTGTCCGACGTCGGTGTGTTGCCGGCCCGGGCTGATGGGGCGGTCGTTTCTCCTGTGGCGCGTAAAACGGTTTGCGACGCGATCGTCGCCGCACCGAGGGTGAAGATGAATTTGCGACGGTCGAGATTCATGGTCGTCGGTTGAGCTGAGGTTTATAGCCGGAGTGATTTTTCTACCTGGGCAATGGTTGTCCCCCAAGTTCGAGAAAAACTTTTTCCACGTGAGCGGTGAACCAGAAATCACTTGGGACGTAGCGGGCGATTGGGGGAATTTTTCTCAACCGGGCGGCGATTTCCGGGACCGCAGCTTTCACTTCGGCGGGAGTTTTTCCGGAGGCGACGAGGGCCTGAACTTCGCGCCGCAATTCGATCAGGTATCCTTGTTGGTCGGCGATGATTTCAGGTCCACCAATGGGGCCGTGGCCCGGGCAAACAATCCGGGCGCCGAGCGCGCGGGCTTTTTCGAGCACCTTGACCCAGCCGGCGGTATCGCTGTCGTGGATGTAATTATAGGATCCGTTGACGCAGACATCCCCGGTGAAAAGAATTTTTTCCTTTGGCAGCCAAACCAGCGTGTCACCCGGCGTGTGTCCTGGACCGAACCAGAGCAATTCCACGCGGTGATGCGCATCTGAAAAGAACATTGATTCTGAATAAGTAATCTCCGGGAGCTGCAACTGGCTGCCGGCCACGTCTGGCCGGGTCCGGGCGGAATCTGCCCAAGCCGCCGCACCATTTTTTTTCAACTCATCGAGCGCGGCCACTTGCGCAACCGCTACTGCACCTGCGTCGCTCCAGAATTTATTACCGAAGGAATGATCGGGATGAAAGTGGGTATCGATGACAAAGCGGAGCGGTTTGTCCGAGGCCGAACGAATTTTTGGCAAAACCACCGCCGCGCCCGAAGGATAGTTGGCGTCGACCACCACGACGTAGTTGTCGAAGACAATCCATCCGTTGTTGCAATGACCGAGCGCGTGATCGCCCTCGTGGAAATAGACGTCAGGAGCGATCGCTTGCACCGCGCCGGTTTGCGCGAAAGCTGTAGCCAATGCTCCCAGTGCGCCGAACAAAACTGGGAGAAACAGCGTTGGTCGAATCATCGGAATTGGGGGAAATCCAGGGGTGGAACGCGTTGACCCTAACGCGTTGGTTTGGGTTCGGCAACGCTCAGAGCGCCTTGGGGTCAAGTCGCTCCACCTGCAATCCAAGGGTTAGATTTTGTCAGATCTGATTTTTCGCGTCTATTCGCGTGTTTAGCGGGCACCCCGGCTCATTCCTCCAGGTGCATCAGCTCGATGTTGCGGAACCACACCGGATGACCCTCGGCTTGCAGCGCGATGTGTCCGTATTCCAGATAAAATTCCGTTCCGGCGCCCATGAGTTGTTTCACGGCTTGCGCCCGTTGCGGATCAGTTTCGTTCGGATCGAGCTGCGGCCGTTGGTAACGCAGGACTTCCTTGCCGTTGACCCGGTAAATAATTTGCCGCCCGCCGTGGACTTCCACTTCGATCTTTACCCACTCCTCGATCGGAAAAACCGGCGCGGTTGAACGCACGATGTGGTCAGTGATCAGTTTGCCATTAATTTCGATGTTTGTGCCCGGGGTGCAGACGCTGGCGGTTTGCCGCGGCCCGCTGCCGACGTTGGCGAGGAACTGGCATTCGAGGCTGACGGGAAAGAGTTGCTCGAGGAACATGCTCATCGGCGATTGCGCGTGAATCATCACGCCGCTGTTCGAATTGCACCATTCCGGCGCATCGGCCATCACGACTCCATCAAACCGGTACTCCAGCCGCAGGATGTAATGTGAATAGGGAATGTTGGAGTACAGATGACCAAACTGGTTCGCGAACTTCGCATATTTGTCGTAGTACACCTTGATCATCCCGTCCTCGACCCGGAAGGTGTCGGCATAATTGTCACCGATGGGATGCCCGGCGATTTTAACGGTCCAGCCATCGAGATTTTTTCCATTGAACAGCGAAACCCATTTGGGAGCGGCGGGTTTTGAATCCGTCGCACCGCGCAGAGCGGGGTGAAAAGTGAAAGCGGCGCCGGTGACGGCAAGAAGGGTTAAGAGCAGGCGTTTCATGATTGGAGGCGAAGACGATTATTTCACGGAGAGGGTAAGGAAGAGGCCGATAGTTCGGCTGGGGTAGGCGAAAGCGCGTCCCAGACGTTATTAAACAGTTCCATTTCTGTCAAAACACATTGACTCGGCAAACGCCGATTTGTGAGGCTCCGATTCTCAATCGCGCGTGCGCGATTTCCTCATGAAAAAATTATTCCGGACAGCGGTGGTTGTCGCGCTCGGATGGTCGTCCGCCGGGTTATTCGGCCAGAAGGAAACTTCTCCCGCCCCGGTGAATTTCGGCACTCCCGGAATTAAGCTTCAGCCTTACGTCGTCGATCACCGTCACGGTGAAGGAGCGGTGATCGATTTGTCCTCGCTGCATGAAGCTCCTGCAGGGCGGGACGGATTTATCCGGGTTGAAAACGGTCGCCTCGTGAATCCGAAGGGGGAGCCGGTGCGATTCTGGGGGGTGAATCTCACCGAGTGGACCCGCGGATCGGCCTCCATTCCGTCCAAGGAAGATGCCCCCATGTGGGCGGGAACGCTGGCGCGTTACGGGATCAACTTCGTCCGTCTGCACTTTCTCGATCTGCCTGCGCCGCGCGGTCTGATCGATGCCGCGCGCGATGACAGCCAGCACTTTGATGCCGATCAGCTTGACCGAGAAGATTTCTTCATTGCCGAGCTGTTGAAGCGCGGGATTTACGTCGATTGGAACATGAACGTGGGGCGGCGTTTCAAGGAAGGCGATCGGGTGCTGGCGACGAAGGTGGGGAAGGGGCCGCTGCTGTTCGATCGCCGGCTCGTGGAGCTGCAGAAGGACTACGCCCGGCAGATTCTCACCCACGTCAATCCTTACACGAATCGCCGCTATGCCGACGAGCCGGGTGTGGCGCTGGTGGAAATCGTCAATGAAGACGCGGCCTGGGTTGGCTGGACGGCAGACAGTCCGTACGACCAGGAACTCACCGATCTCTATCACGACTGGTTGGCGCGAACGTTGTCCACGGAAGAACTGGCCAGACTTCGCGCCGTAATCGGAATCGGCGTTGCGGACGAGATCCCGCGCTTGAAGGGGCCGGCGGTGAGCAGGGCGCCGGCGGAACAATATTATGTGGAGTGCCGTTTCTTCCGCGACCTCGAGGCCGGCTTTTTTCAGGAAATGCGGACGTTTTTGAAAAACACACTCGGTGTGAAATCGCCGGTGATCGCGACGGCGGATCATTCGCATTCCAGTTCCGGTTACATGCTGGTGGCCGATACGTCGCTGCTGGATGTGGTCGACGGACACACCTACTGGCAGCATCCGGAGGACAAAACTTATCATCATGCACCGATGGTGAATGATCCACTCAACTCCACGGTCGTGGAGCTTTCCCGGTCAGCCGTCGCCGGCAAGCCTTACACGGTGAGCGAAGTGAACAATCCCTATCCGAACCAGTTTGGCAGTGAAGGCATTCCGATTCTCGCGGCGTACGCGGGTTTTTTGGATTGGGATGCAGTAGTCTGGTACACGTTTGAACCCAAGCGGGCGACTGACGCGCCAGCGTACGTGGGAGATCACTTCGATCTGTCGCTCGACCCGGTGAAGATGCCGCAGCTGGCGGCCGGGGCATTGATGTATTTGCGGGGGGACATTGCGCGTGCAAAAGTGACCGTGGAACGCTCCTACACGCGGCAGCAGGTGATGGACAGCCGGCGTGATCCCAAGTTGGAGCGGCCTTATTTCACCGCGGGATTTCCTGCGTCGGTTCCGCTCCTGCATGGCTCGCGGGTGAAATCGTTCGATGGCGAACCTACCTCGGAAGTCACGGCCACGGGCGGCCCGCTCAAGAGCGATACGGGTCAACTTGTTTGGTCGGGCTACACGGAAAACACCGGCTTGGTGACGATCGACAGTCCGCGCTCACAAGGCCTGATCGGCTTCGTGCGGCAGAACAACGCCGCGGTGACCAACCTGTCGGCGACGGTTCGAAATAATTTCTGCTCAATCATGCTCAACGCTCTCGATGGCGATTCCATCGCGCAGGCGTCACGGCTGTTGCTCACGACCGGAACACGCGTGGAAAACACCGGTATGCAATGGGACGCCACGCGCTCGCGGGTGACCGAACAAGGCCGTGCGCCGACTTTGATCGAACCGCTGACGGGCTCAATCGTGTTGCGAAATCTTGTCGAAGCCAAGCGGGTGTTCGCGCAACCCCTGGACGGCACCGGGCATCGTCTGGGCGAACCCATTTCGGCGCAAAAAACAACCGCTGGTTGGGAGATTTCCGTAGGCCAGCCTGCGACCACTTGGTACGAAATTAGAGTGGAGAGATGAGTGAACCCGCCAAAGCAAAATGCCTGCCCCCAACGTAAATTGAGAGCAGGCATTTCAAATGGTGGAGGTGAGGGGAGTTGAACTCATTGACGCGCCCTCTCAAAATGCCTCTTCAGAGGAGTGCGGGAAGACTGGAGTGGACTGTAAAGGACCCAAAAGCCCCAGAATCTGTTGGGAATTGTTGGGAGGAAAATTTGAGAGAAGGGCTCATTTATTTAGTCGTTGTCGATTGAGATCCGTCAAGGGGTTCCGGCTTCCTGCATTCTGCAACGCGCTTCTCGTTGACTTCTTGTTCGAAGGCATGCGCCTGAATGGAAGTGCGCCCATTGAGGTGAGGCAAAGGCGTCTTAGTGCAATCTAAGCGTTTGAATAATCGTCTCGCGATACTCTCGGACCTTAATCTGATATCCGAAGACCTTAAAGTGTTGATCCGTTTCCCAAATCGCGGGTAGCGGCAGATCACAATCGAAACCAGTGCTTTTGATCCAAAAATAGGTGTTTTTTGCCCATTCCAAGTCTCCAACGACTCGGACCATGCTGATCTTGGTGTCGCGGGGATCTTCTACTACGTCAGTGGATTTAAACACGAAGAGAATAGCGGTGTTAAAGGAACGTTTATCCGACTCATCCTAGGCCTGTTGCCACTCGGACGCGACTACTGTCGCTAGGCGAACACTGCTGAAGATTAAGCAACACTCCTGCGAAATGCTGCAAGGTAATGGATCGACAACGTGGTAGCTTTTCCTCGTGAACAAGTTTTTCACTCATTCGAAGTGTGCCGCTATTTTCCTCTCGCAAATGTGGGCGGGGTTAAGCTCCCGTGGCTTCCTTCGGTTCACCTCAGTTTCTTAGAGCGCGTAGTATTCTTCCCATCCGACGCGTGGCAGAGTTCCTTGCAACATAGCGTCCGCTTCAGCGTGGTTGGTAATTCGTTTGGTGGTGGAGTCAAATGCCAGACGTGAATTGTAGCGCTGGCTAAGGACGCCCAGCGCCATCGCTTGGCATAACGGTCCCGCGACGCCGAATGACGAACGACATTTCTCTTCACCGCGACACGCGCGTAAGAAGTTTTCGAAGTGATTGGAAGGACTATGAGGCACTTCAGGCAGTTTGAGATCAGCCGAGTCCGCATCGATTATCTGGAGTGTTGACCCGTGGGTGCCGCCCTTGAAGGTGTGATCTTCACCGTAAATTATTTTTCCGGGCGGACGCGACTTTGTGTCGATCGATCCTTTCGACGGCGGGGGTATGTTCGGGTCGATGACTGCATCGCCCATATTGCCGGGGAGCGGGGGCGGATTGTTCTGGCCATCGTACCAGATGAGTTCGACGGGCGGCTTTGTGCCGCGCGAGGGAAACCGAAAGCTTAAGGTGGATGCCTGCGGAAAAATGAATGGGCTCCAGCCCTCCAGTTTAACTGCCTCTACTTCTGCGGGCAGGCCGAGCTGCAGGAACTCGTGGGCTGTATCGAAGATGTGTGCCCCCCAGTCGCCAAGCGCCCCGTTACCCAAACCGTACCACGAGCGCCAATCGCCATTGAGATAACCTTTGTTGAATGCGCGATCCTGGCCTGACGAGAGCCAAGTGTCCCAGTGTACGTCTGGCGGTATGGGCTCCGCAGGAAGCGGGCCGTCCACTTTCATGCCGTGCCAACGGCGCGGGGAATTCATATACGCGATGATGCGCGTGACGTTTCGGATCACTCCCGCTTCCGTCCACGCCTTAAACTGAAAATAGTTTGCCTCCGAGTGGCCTTGATTACCCATCTGCGCGGCCACACCATATTTTTTTTCGGCTCGGATCATCAGTTCTATCTCGCGAAAACTTTGGCCCATGGGTTTCTCGCAATACACGTGTTTGCCCTCTGACATGGCCCGCATGGCGATCGGGAAGTGCGAGAAGTCTGGCGTGGCGACGGATACAGCCTCGAAGCGGTTCCCCAACTGGTCGAACATGCGCCGAAAATCGGTAAAGCGCGGGACATCCGGAAATAGATTCAGAATCTCCAGAGTGTGCGGGGCGCCCATCTCGGTGTCACACAGGGCGACGATGTTGGCTGAACCGGTTTGGTACAGAGCTTTTATTACGGATGCGCCGCGGTTACCGATGCCGCAGCAGGCGAGGTTGACCTTGGTGGGCTGAGCGGCAGCGCGAAGGCGACGGGGTGAAATAGTGGCGAGCGCTATTCCGGCGAACGCGCCTTTGCGGATGAAATCGCGGCGGGAAAGTGGTTGCATGTGACAATGACGGCAGATTATTGCGCGGTAAGTTCTCGAATGCGGACTTTCCGGAAGGAGGCTTCGTCGCCGTGGTCTTGGAGAAGGATGTGGCCGTCCGCCCATTCGCCAAATTTCGGGATGTCGCGATACTTGCTTTGTTCAACCAGCGCGCGAAACGCCGCCGAGTGACGCTCGAACTCGAGCGTCTTGTGGTCGTTCAACCAGAATTCGACATGCGAGCCCCGGACTATGATCCGGCCTCGATTCCACTCGCCCACCGGTTTTACGACCTTGTCCTTGGCCGCGGGGATCAGATCATAGAGCGAGCCGGCCGTGCGGTCACCGTCGCGACCAGCTCGGGCGTCGGGATGCAGCTGGTCGTCCAGGATCTGGAATTCCAAGCCAATGGCTGATCCGACTGCAGTTGGTTTTCCTGAAATACGATCGATTGGCGAAAGATTGGGTTGCACCAGGAATTTCACGCCGCTGTTGGCGCCGGGGGTGATACGAAATTCAAATTCCAGCTCGAAGTTCGAGTATCGAGCGCGAGTGATGATATCGCCACCTCCGCGCGATTCCTGGCCGCCCGACCGTTTGATAGTCAGCATACCGTCCTGCCACACCCAACCCTGTTTGGGAAAGGTCTCGGTTCGCGGAGAACGCCAAGCTTCCAATGACCCGTTAGGAAATAGGTCCGTCCATTCCGAGGCAGCGAACATGGGGATCGAAGAAAATGCCAGAAATAGGAACGAGCGAACGATGAAATGTTTTAAAAGGGGCATGGTTGCGAACCGGAGATTACGGTGCCCCGTCGTGCAACCTAACTTTAGTCTAACCGGGCTTACGGTGCGGCGGCTGCCAGGATTACTCCAGCCGGATGATTCCCCGTTTGATGCCGGTAAGAACCGCTTGGGTTCGGTCTGACACCCGCAATTTCACGAAGATGCCGGTGACGTGCGCCTTGATTGTCGCCTCGGTCACGTTGAGTACTGCCGCCGCTTCTTTGTTGCTCATGCCTTTCCCCAACAAAAGGAAGACCTCGTGCTCTCGAGCCGAAAGCTGTGAGGAAACGGTGCCCGCCAATCGGCGGGCGATTTCGGGGGGTACGAATCGTTCACCGCTCTGGACGGTGCGGATCGCAGTGAGGAGTCCTTCAAGCGGCGTGTCCTTCGCGACGAAGCCTAATGCACCTGCCTGGAGAGCGGCGGAAATTTCATCTCCTATTCCGTAGTTGCTGAGAACCAGTGCACGGACGTCACAAGATTGCCGGAGTTGGGCGATCGTTTCGATGCCGTTGCGTTTCGGCATGCGAAGGTCGATGACGACTACATCCGGCTGGCACCGGCAATACACTTCGATAGCTTCGTCCCCGTCCTCTGCCTGGCCGACCACCTCCATGTCATGCTGACTGTTAAGCGTGAACGTAAGGCCCATGCGCATCAGCACATGGTCGTCGACGATCATGATGCGGATTTTTCTCACACGATTGTGGGTAAAGTGGAGGGGAGAGCGGATGGAACGCGCAGGCAAACGCGGGTGCCGGCACACGGCGCACTGGTGATTTCGAGCGAGGCGTTGATCTTTGCGGCCCGACTGCGCAGGCTTTGGAGGCCAAAGTGACCGATGGTATTGGAGCGCACCGCCACCGAGTCGAACCCGCAACCGTTGTCGATGATCGACAGTTCGAGATGGGTATCGGTGAATTTCAGGCGCAAGCTCAGCAGAGAGGCCATCGAGTGTTTGACCGCATTGGCGATTGCCTCCTGCGCAATGCGCAACGTGTGGTGTTCGGTGGTCGGGTCGAGCGGACGCATGGCACCCTCAATGACAATGTCCGCACGAGCGGAGTCAGGCAGAATCTCGGTGAGAATTTGCCGGATCGCGGATTCGAGGTTATTTTCGTCGAGTCGCGGGGAATGCAGATCCCATATCGCGTGACGCAGCTCGTTTCGACTGAATGCGACCATGTTCTTCGCGAGCGTGAGACCTGATTGCAGCTCTGGCGTGCATCGAGGGAATGACGACAAGGTTTGGAGTTGAAGCATCAGAGCGCTGAATCCTTGCTCGAGACTGTCGTGCAGTTCGCCGGCAAGACGATTGCGTTCAGCCAGGGTGGCGGCGGTTTGCGTTTCCCTCTGGAGCTTGGCCATCGCGGTTTGCAGCTCATCCGTGCGAACTTTCACGGTTTCGGTTAAGGCTCGATTATGAGCGCGGGTGCGCCGTACCAGCCAGTGTCCGGCCATGTAAAGCATCAGGGCACCCGCTAGAGTGTAGGCGAGGTAGGCGTAATGGGAACGGTACCAAGGTGGAGCGATCAGCAAATGAATCGTCCGAGTGCGGCCAAGCGGGCCCTGGCCATCGGACAATCGAACCCCGATTTCGTATCCGCCTTCGCTTAAGTTGGCCAAGCGCAGGACAGAGGAAGTGTCGAGGCTGCTCCATTCGCCATCATTGATTTTCACATCGTATCTGGGTGAACGCCTTAGTCCGTAACTGCCGCAGAAGAACCGCAGCGAAATGGAATTTTCTGCATAGGCCACACGTAAGGTCGAATTGTTGCCATCAAACACGGGCAACAAGTCCCGGCCAGTGCGGCTGTCCTGCGCGAAAACCAACATGGGATCAAATTGAGCGGGGGGAACAGCACGTTGCGGGAAAAGGCGGAACAGGGAGCTGCCGGTGGAGGCCCAGATTTCGTCACCCGAAAGCACGTGAATGACCGGCGTGTTCTCGTGGATGAGCCGGTAGGTATTGGTATCAAACGAGGGTATAGCGCCAGACCGGTCGATCGTGAAGATGCCGTGGTCATAGGAGGCCCAAATCGGGCCGTCTCCCGATTTCCGCAAACGAACGGGCCAGAAGGGGGCCTGTGCCAATGTATCTGCGAGAGGTTGGCCGGCGGAGAAATCGCCTGTGCGTTCGTCGAAAAACACTCGACCACCGGGGGGACCGGTGAGGATGACGAGATCGTCAATTACGCTGATGCTCACCCAATGGTGACCTTTCCAAGGGAAGCGGTCAAAAACGTGCACCTCGACTTTTCCATCTTTATAGAGAATGCGCGCGGCATGGTTTGCGCCGATTTCGACCCAAACCGACTGCGAGGTTCGATGGACCTGTGCAGGGTAGCCCACGCCCGGAACTCTTTGCGCGATCTCGTACCACGCTCCGTCGCGCAGGCGGATTGCGGTGATTTCGCGCTCACCGATAACCAGGCAGGTGATCGCGTCCAGCGCGACGAGGCGGGCGGCGGCAATTTGAGGAAGAATAGCCGTGGTTTTTCCACCAGGCTGTTTTCCGAAAACCCCGGCAGAGTTGGCGGTCAACAGCCAGTCTCCTATCGCCGCGATGCCCCAAGCGCCCTCTTCAGGCTGGTCTTGACTAATTTGAAAACGGAGCGCCTCGCCGGCTTGCGCTGGCGCGGGTTCATAAATCCGCCCGGCTGAGGCGATCACAGTCCGTCCATTCCATTTGACCAACTGCGGCCAGCTGATCGACAGTCCGAGTGATTGCCCGAAAGAGGTGACTGGGCGGCCGTGCAGGATTTTGGCGACGCCGCTCTCGGTCGCGGCCCATAGCACCCCCGGCTCCTGAGTGGCCAACGAACTGATCTGGCGATACTCTGGGGCGGTTAGGGAGGTTTCGATTTCGCCGTTGGAGTGGAGAATGAAAAGTCCGAAGTTGTTGACTGAAACGGCAACCTTGCCGCTGTCCAATGTCACCACATTGGTGATCCGTCCCGGCAGACGCCCAGCGAGTGGGCCTGCAAGAGGAGTCACGGCACCATCAGCGTAAAAATAGAGCCGGCGAGAAACCGTCGAAAGAAGCGTCCGGTTACTGCTGGCAGCGATATTATCCACTACCATGTCGCCGCCGAACAGCCGGTCACCCAACTGCGGCTGCCCGTCGATAAACTGGATGCGGTCGACGCCCAGATGGTAGCGTGAAACGTACAGACTGCCCTCCAGCACAAAAACCCGTGCGGTGGACGGCAGCTCTAAAAAGTGCGTTTGTTGGGTGTGAGTGTTGTAGGTGACTATTCCGCTTCCGCTGGCAAAAACCATTTGGTCTTTGTAGGCGAAGATTTGGTTGAAAGAAGTCTTGAGCGCCCACTTCGGCATCATCGACGGAATGAGCGATCGCATCTGCAGGAAGCCCGCGGGATTGGTTTCCAATACACCCCAATTTCCGAGTGCGCCGTAGTAGTAGGCACCATCCGCGGTGCGGACTACTTGCGACCAATTTGCGGAGGAATCGCCTTTATCCGCCGCGTTGAGCCATGAGTCGTCGTTCAGGACGAAATATTCGCCGTTTTGTACGACACCGACCCGACCAAAGCGATCAAACGAAAGTACCGAGCCCTTCGAGACGTTGCCGATCTCATCAAACGAGTAAAAACGAATGAAAGGTAGGCCGTCGGGATTTGCGTCAGCCAACATCGGGTTGGCGCCTAGGAGTAATGCGGTTGCTACCAGGGTCCACGCGATGCCAAGAACCTTAAAAGGACGATGTGTAACCTGGGGTATATAGAGGCCAATCACGGGAGGACCAATGGGCCGCGGCACTGGGAGATTCGCGACCCGGGCATTGAGTGCTGAGAGAATGGGGAAGGTCATCGCCGTCCGCAAGGAAACGACTCCGGCTTTCGATTCGACTTTAGTCTAACCGCTGGTGCGACCAATGCGGATTTGAAGAAGCAAACGGTTTCCCACCGATTGGCGTCGCTCCAACCCCACCGACCCGTCAGCGCGCGAGTGAGAGCTCAGAGCTGGCGGCACAAGCTTCCTGTGTCAGTCGACCCTTCTCCGAACCCATGAAACCCAACACCCCCTCGCGGCTCATGCCGCACTTCGTTACCGTCGTTTTGTTCACCGCCTTGGCGATTCCCAGTGTTGCTCAGACTACGTCACCAACACCTGCACCGGCTCAACCTGAGGTGCCGACGACGCGAGAAAAACGTGAATATCACCGCACTGATCCCATCGAGGAACCAGTGATCGAATTGTCACCATTTGAAGTCAGCAATTCCTCGGACGTCGGCTACCGATCCTCCGATTCACTTGCCGGGACCCGCATTCGCACGGATCTTCGGGATGTCGGTTCGTCCATCTCGGTCGCCAATGAAAAATTCTTGAGCGACATCGGTGCGACCAACAGCGAAACGCTACTCCAATACATGGCGGGCGCCGAGGTCGGGGGCACGCGCGGCAACTTTTTGGTGGGTACTTCTGTGGGCGACGCAGGGATCATCGACGAGGGCGCGGCGATGGTGCGTCCGCAGTCCAACACGCGCGTACGCGGTTTGACCTCGGCCGATAACACGCGGGATTATTTCCTCACCGATATTCCATGGGACGGCTACAATGTGTCGCGCGTTGAACTGCAACGCGGGCCCAATTCCATCCTGTTCGGCAATGGCAGCGGCGGCGGCATCGTCAACGCCACTACGGATGCGCCGTTTCTCCACAAGAGTTCCACCAAGATCGATGCGCGGACCGACAGTTTCGGCAGTTTTCGCACCAGCCTGAATATAAACCAGGTGCTGTTGAAGGGAGAACTTGCAATCCGCGTCGCCGGTTTGAACAACGAGCAGAAATACGAACAGAAGCCTGCATTCAGCCACGACCAGCGCTACTTTGTCGCCGCGAAGTACAGCCCGAAATTCCTCGCCCGCAACGATGCCTCGACGTCATTTACCGTTTCTTACGAGAACGGCACAATCAACGCGAACCGTCCGCGTCTTACCACCGTCAACGACGGCATGTTCCCGTGGTTCCTCACCGCACCGGTCGAACTAAGGTCGGGCTATCAACTCAACCGCCCGGCGGGCATGGACCAGACCTTACTTGGAGTGATGTCGCCCCTGGTTTCGCACGCAGGCTATAATCCATTTGTAACCAATGTAACGACTGCGGCCTTAATTTCCGGCAATCCGACGCAGCGCGATATCGGCGCTCGTGGCACCTTCTCAGCCAGCAACCCTAACACCGAAGCTTGGCTAGGCGCGGTGCGCCGCCCGGGCGACTTGGGCGCGACGTCGACGGGGAACACTCTTTTCCAGTCGGGCACGATCAATTGGAACGCCAACTACGATTCGCCCGACTCGTCGACGTTAAGCTCGATTATCTATCCGGCGGTGACGACGTACTATACGGTGAATTCCTCTGGCGTCCGCGATGGTTCGTCGATCAACGCGATGCGCACACCGGACACGAATGCAATTCTGCTCCTGCAGAACTACGCCACGCGCGGGGTGGGATCCTTTCTCTATGCGCTGCAAGGTATGTGGCGCTCGCTCACCGTCACCGACCCATCCGTTTTCGATTTCTATCACAAGCTGCTCGATGGTCCGAATAAATACGAGCGCTCGAAGTTTGACGTGTTCAACACCTCAATTGAGCAGAACTTTTTCAACAACCGGCTGGGATTCCAACTTAGCTACGACATGCAGGATTACTCGGACTCCTACTCGCGCAACCTGAATTCCCCCGTCTTCCGCATTGACCCGTTCCGCTATCTGCCGGTGGCGTACGTCGACCCAACGTCCGGAGTAATGACCCCGGTGGTCAACCCCAACTTTGGGCGGCCATTGGTGGCCAGTACTCCTGCGGCGGGTCGTTCGCGCACTACGCGTGAAGTGGTGCGCCTGACGCCCTACGCAATTCTGGACCTGGCAAAATATTTCAAGGCGCATAGCCTGGCGGGCAGCCTCCTGGGGCGGCATTCATTCACCGGGCTGGCCGAGATTAATCGTGTCGAACAGCGTTCCTCGTCCTGGATACCCTTCGACGTGAGTCTGGCTCAAGCGACGTCCATCATGGGGCCGAACGTTTCCATCGGTTCCAATCTTCGGCAGATCGGAACGATCAGTTATCTTGGGCCTTCCCTTGCGAACGCAACCACTGCTTCAGGCGCAAACCTTTCCGGCATCACGGCGGTGCAACAGCCCGGTTTGCTCGGCGGTCCCGCTACCCCGGCTTATTACTTTGACAGCCACCCGCTGGCCACATTCACCAACCCCGGAGCCGCTTTTACTCCACCGGCAGTCGGGCTGGCGCCTAGCCAAGTGGGTGGTAACGCGACCACTCAGGCTGAAAATCCGCAGAATTATGCGGGTTGGGGTACCAGCGCGACCACTAATCGCACATTGGCAATCGATAACGCCGAAGTTACAGGCGAACGCAACCTAACGCGAAGCTACCAGCGGGCTAAGTCGAAGACGGTCAGTCGGGCGTTAGTTGACCAGTGGCGCATGTTCGACGGCAACGTGGTATTGACCGGTGGTCTCCGTAAGGATCATGTGGATACATACTACCCTGGCGATCCCGCGGTGGCGGCTACCGCACTCTCACGCAATGGCTCGATGAAGGTCGACCCCATCACGGGCATCGTGGATTATTCCCAGCCATTCAGCTATGTTTCCGAACCCTCGCGCTCCTACGAAAGTGATTGGATGAAAACCTATGGCGCGGTGATTCATGCGCCTGACTTCGTGCAAGAACACACGCCTTTCAAAATCAGAACCAGCTTGTTCTTCGGTCATTCAGAAAACTTCCAGCCGGTGAATCGCATCGACCCGATTACCGGGCAAACCTTAGCGCCGCCGGTGGCCCGAACCCGGGAAATGGGTTTCGCGTTCTCGAGTAGCGATTCACGATTCTATGTGAAATTCAACTGGTTCGAAACCAAGGTCGCCAACGCGAGCCTGCCAGACAACGGCGTGATAAATTTCACGTCCGATGAACTCGCGCGCGGCGTGCAATATTCGAAGTCGGTGCAGTATGCGTACGACGTGAACAACGGTACGAATCTCTCCGGTTTTAATCCCTCGCTCCAAATCGGAAATCCAGGGAAGACCTCCAGCGGCGGCAGCGCATTCTTCACCGCTACGGCGCAAAATAACAGTGGTACGGTTCTTGATACGAGTGCGCATGTTTATCCGTGGCAGCCGTCCCGTCCACCCACGGCCGAGCGTCCTTGGACACTTCAGGAATGGAAGGACGCCGAGGTCCACGCGCTGGCCTCCGCGAATGCTTTCATGGACTCACTTAACAACCCGAAGGCGCAACAAATCTTGAAGGTGTTCGATATCGACCCGAGCCGTTGGAACTACGGCCTCACCGATTTTGGCATCACGCCGACAGTGCCGCAAAGCTTGGCTATCACAGGCGACGTGGTTTCGAGGGGTAATGAAGTTGAATTGTTTTTTAGTCCCACCCAAAACTGGAACCTGACCTTCAACGTCGCCAAGGTGTTTGCCACGCGCACTCACATGGCGGGGAACATGGCGCAGTGGCTGAACGATCGCTGGGCGCTCTACAATCAAACGTACGATGGCGCAGACGGCACATCGGCTGATGGCATTCACACCGGCCTGCTTGCCGGCGGGGTTCGATGGTTCGGGGGCTCGCAAGGCAACACCAACGCCGCCTATGCCCGTTTTGGGCGCAACGGCTACCGGTATTTCAGCGAGTTCGCGTCGCGTGAAGGCACGCAGGCAACCGAAATCAGGCCGTGGCGCTTTACCCTGGTCACGAGCTACAAGTTCACCAATGGACTGCTCAAGGGAACTGCGGTTGGGGCGTCGTACCGCTGGGAGGACCGGAGCATTATTGGATACGCTCCGACGGAAACCCAACCCGAACTCTTTGATTCCTCAGGGAATTCATACCGTGCGGCAGTCGCGATCTTGGATGCCAACAAGCCGTACTACGCGCCGGTAGAGGCCCACGTCGGCCTTTGGGCCAGCTATTCACGAAAGCTTCTCAAGAAGTTCGAGTGGCAGATTCAACTTAACGTTAACAACGTCGGGGAAAATGACCACGTTGTGCCAGTGACAGTAAATCCAGATGGTACCGGCGCGGCATACCGCATTGCCCAAGGCACCACCTGGGATTTGCGAAACACGCTTAAGTTTTAAGCATGCGATAGTCTTCTAAAACCACGGGCTGTGCATTCCATGCCGGCCCGTGGTTTTGGTTTGAATCGCCCCTAAATTTTTAGGGGCGTTCGCTCGCGATCAGTTTAGATATGTTCGGGCGTCGGAGGGGCATATTCGTTCCGATAACTGGCGCCTGGCTTTGGAGGGAGGAGAACCCCGCATGTGAATCACTGCTGGGTACGCTCATTGCAGATACGACGGGGCGCCTGGCCCTCCGTTCGAAGTTTCACGATGTAGCGAACGCTACTAATCGGACAAGCTCGATGCCGCTTCTCACGCACGATACGAGCTGAAGCTTGTCACTATTTGAGGAGAACGAAGACCCAGCCGATTATATATTAGCAAGTTCGCTGTAGCGTGATTTCCGATTTAAATTATTAGTAATAAGTGAGTTATGGAGGTGAGGGGAGTTGAACCCCTGTGTCCCTGACCTTCACGTGCCGCATCTACCTGCATAGCGTCTGATTTGGATCTCGCCTCGGGGGCGCGATGACGCGCGCTCCTCCCTCAGCCAGTCGTGGTTTGAAGGTACTCCGGCGACGTCACGACGGCCGTCACCGGTATTCCTGCTGTCGACGTTCCTATCCACTAGCAGGTGTCATGGTAGGAACGTAGCTGCACTAGTTAGGCAGCCAGAGGCATTTCTTCGAATGTGCCGTTTGTTTGTTTTGAAGGGGGATTAACGAAAGTCCTTCGCTTTCGACAGGCAGCTGCACGCTCTAACCAAGGATCGAATCCGGAACACCCCCGAAAAGGGAAGTAGCAAGAGACCGAAAGTCGGCGCGCCATCAAAGAACGTGGGAGGGTCAAGTTGCCACATTGCCCGCTGATTGCAAGCGGGGCGATGAAGTTTCGGAGGGATGTCTCACGAAGGACGCGAAGGGTGCAAAGGACTGAATTTGGGCTATTCCGTTCTTTTACGGGAACGAAACTTTACCTTCGCTCCCTTGGAATCCTTGGCGAGACACTGTCCGGTTATTTGGCGCGCTCGACCTGCACCGACCAGCCACTGCCGGAGCTGAGATCGTATTTTTGGGCAAAGCTTCCCTGGTTCAACGCGAAGGCGACATCGAGGAGGCTGTCGAGATAAAGTAGCGGAGTCCCTTCCGGCACATCGCCAAAGGTGTGGGCGTAGGGCATGACGCCGCGATAGACTTCCTTTCCGCCATGAAAAATGGTGACGAGAAACTTCTCGCCGTATTGCGGCTTCAGCTCGTTGAAGAGGGAATCGGGTATGTTCGACCAGACATTGCCGTAATGAAAATCGATCTGCGGCAGGGTGCCGCGCAGCACACCGTCTTTCCGGCTGGCATGCTGGTACGGCAGGCTGATGACCTTCGATTCGAGGAGGGGGCCGACCTGTTCGAAAGTGATTTTGCCCGCGGCCAGGCGGGCGCCAGTGTAGACATAGACGTCGCGGCCGTGAAAGGTGTAGCTCTTTTCCGAGCCGGCACGGCGATTTACTTTTTCGTCGATGCGGCGAACGGCGTCGATGCCGAGTTCCTCTGCGATGAGCGTCCAGGTGCCGTTGTCCGGGCCGACGAAGAAGTGTCCGCTTTTGGTTTTGAGTACGACTGACGCACGGTCCGTGCCGACGCCGGGATCGATGACAGAAACAAACACCGTGCCGGTCGGCCAGTAGGTGGCGCTTTGTTTCAAGCGGTAGGCGGCTTCCCAAATATCGTACGGGGTGTTTTCATGGCTGAGATCGAAAATCGGCAGATGCGGATCAACTCCAACCGCCACGCCTTTCATCGCGGCGACTGCGCCGTCCTTCGTGCCGAAATCAGTCTGGATGACAAGCGCGTGATCTTCAGCGAGCGCGGCAAGAGCGAGCGAAACGGAAAGAACAACGGAGATGAGACGTTTCATGGATAAAAGATGGGAGCAAAGCTCAGAGGTTTGAACCACTAATTGGCACTAATATCTCACTAATTTAAATTCAGGGAAAACCACGGATTGCACGGATAAACACCAATGGGATTGTTTACACCAAGATCGCAAAGGGAGCAAAGGAGGTTCGGACCTCGTACCCTTAGAATACTTCGCGAGACCATCTCTCTAATTCTGAATCCAAATTTTAAAGTGGAAACCCGCATGTTTTCATCGCTCACCTCTGTGAGCTCCTTCGGCCTCTGTGCTCTCTGTGTCGCAAATTTCAGATTTGAGCGTCTGGTACGCTGCTATGCTTTGCGGGCCACAAAAGGTTCAACGCCAAGGCGGTCAGCCCGCCCGCGGCAATTCCGGATTCGAACAGGGACTTGGCGAAGTCGGGCAGGCTGGCGAGGATGCCAGGTTGAGTGGGCAGTCCTAGGCCGATGCCGAGGGAAAGAGCGATGATCACTCCTTCGCGCTGGCCGATGCCCACGCTCAGGAGGAGTCGGATGCCCGCCACCGCGATGAGTCCGAACATCATCAAGGCGAGTCCGCCCAACACCGCGGGGGGCATCACGGTCACCCAGCGTCCGATGGCGGGAAAGAATCCGAGTAGAGCGAGGATCGCTGCCATCACATAACCGACCCGCCGACTGGCGACGCCGGTGATTTGAATCACCCCATTGTTTAGGATGAATTGCAGTGTTAAACACAACACCACCAC